>JALSQB010000001.1 GCA_026985655.1 Campylobacteraceae bacterium
GTTATTTTGATTCGGAATTGACCTATTTTAATGAAAATTCTCAACACCGTTCTACGGCTTATGTCGGGTTTATTAACAAATCCTATAAAGCAGGAGTTGAACAGATGCAGTTTATCTCACCGACACAAGCCAACGAAAGAGCCTACAAGCTTCACATGGGTTTCAAACATAAAAGTTTATATGCTGAAACAGGGTTTATTGATGTTTACGATGGAGCATTACGTAATATTTATGCCTTTGGAGGAAGTGAGTTTAATGCCTTTGGACTCACCTCTTTTCTCAATAACCAAAATGCTCAAAATGGCTATGTCGATTTCGTCTATAACAAGCGACCTTTTTATGCCAAAGTACATTTAGGTCAAACAAATTTTGACTTTGGTACTTCTAGCTATGTAGGCAAAGAGGCAGGATTAACGCTTGGCTACCAATACAGACAACTCCACGGAACGCTTCAAGCGATGACTCAAAAAAGTGACCAAGTAGGTTTTTTCGGAAACCGTACCTCTTGGGTTCACACCAATTTAGAATATAGGTTTTAATGATGAAAAAGATGCTTTTACTCCTTCTAGCTGTTATGGTTTTATATGCTGCGATGAACCACAAATTTTTAGAAGCAATGACCTACTTACATGACAATGACACAAGCAACGATGCTAAAGCTGTGGCACTTTTAAAAGATGCCATTAACAACGACTCTGACCGAAAATCGGCGTTTCTTTTGGGCTACTACTACAAAACAGCTAAGTTCAACAACATTAACCTAAGTGCTTCACACCAAAACTACTTAAAAGCTACTCAATGGGGTGACAAAGAGGCAAAAATGATTGTGGCGTGGAACTTCTACAAAGGAAGAGGCTGTCAAAAAGACATTGCCAAATCTAAAGAGTTACTCACTCAACTTGCCATTGCAGGAAACGATAAAGCCAAAGAGGTTTTAAAATTTGTGATTAGAAATTAGAACAGAGTAAACCATGCAAAAGCTACCAGATAAACTCTCTCGTTTTTTTCGTTCATCTAGTAGCTTTAAAGAGGAGGAGTGGGTACTAAAATACCAAATCAACACCATGCTTCTCTTCTCTTTTTTCTTTGGGATTGGGGTCTTTTTTTTCTCTATCTTTCGTTTTGTAGAGGGCAACTACATTGTGGCATTGAGTCAAATTATCTTCTCCACGTTTTCACTCTATGGATTTATGCAATTAAAAAGAGAAAAAAAACTTTACCCTCCCTATGCCTTAAGCTTTTTTATACTCTTTTTTATCTATTCAGGTATTCTTTTTTTCTATGTTCCACAAAATACGCTTAACATATTATGGATTATTACTGCTCCTATTTTAATTTTCTTTTTTCTCAACAAAAGAGGGGGAATGGCCATGTTCCTTTTGATTTTTGGCTTTATACTCTACCTCATCGCTTCAAATTACCCTTACAACAATGCTGAATTTATTACGCTTTTAGCCTCTTTTTTTATCACCTCTTACATGATGTATATGTATGAAAAAATCAAAGCCAAAGAGCAAAAAAGGCTTTTATATTATGGTAAAAGATTAGAAAAAGAGGTCGCAAACAAAACCAAAGAGCTAAAACAGCTCAATGAAACGTTAGAACAACGCATTGAGCAAGAGGTACAACGTCGTCAAACCCAAGAGCAGATGCTTTATGCTCAAAACCGTTTAGCAAACATGGGCATGATGATAGACTCCATCGCCCACCAGTGGCGACAACCCTTAACGCACATCAATACCATTTTAATGAACATCTCACGAAAAGCTGAATTAGAACCTGAAAACATTGAGTATATTGATGACAAAGTAGAAGATATTTTTAATATCACCCAACATATGTCACAAACCATTAATGATTTTAGAAACTTACTTAGTCCTAAAAAAGAGCAAACTACTTTCTCACTCAATGAGTTAATAGAGAGTATTTTTACCCTTATGAAAGATATGCTACAAGAGCTAGAGATTATCTTTAATCCACAAGAAGAAATCTACCTGCAAAGCAATAAAAATGAACTTTCACAAGTGATTTTAATTGTCTTACAAAACGCCATAGAAGCCCTAAAAGAGAATAACATCGCACATAAATGCATTGAAATCAAATTGACAACTTTAAAGCAAGAGGTGCTTATTGAGATTATTGACAATGCCAACGGCATTCCAGAAGATAAAATGGAACAGATTTTTAAGCCTTATTTCACCACCAAAACTTCAAAATCAGCCACAGGATTAGGACTCTATATCTCCAAACTCATTATGGAGCATAGCTTAAAAGGAGAAATATCTTTTCAAAATACCCACAATGGCGTAAATTTTAGCATTGTTTTACCTTTGATTACGATTGTTGGTCATAATAAACCAATTTAATAACTTTGAAAGGAGTACCTCATGGTCTCAATCTTAAAAAACTACTCTATTTTATATGTCGAAGATGAACCAGCCATTCAAGCCGATATGAATGAGTACTTACAAAGTTATTTTAAAGAGGTTTTTTTAGCTTCTAATGGCGAAGAGGCACTCACCCTTTATGAGCAGTATCAACCAGATGTACTACTGCTTGACATTGGTATTCCAAAGATTAGTGGTTTAAGTGTTGCCAAAACCATACGCCAAGAGAACAGCAAGGTAAAGATACTCATGCTCACAGCCCACAGTGAAGTTGAGGTTTTACTTGAAGCCACAGAGTTAAAACTCACCAAATACCTGTTAAAACCCATCTCACCAAAAGCCTTTAAAGAGAGCATGAAAATTTTAGCCCATGAGTTTCATCGGCAAAGTAAACACTGCATTAGCCTAGATGAACATACGTGTTGGGACACCCAAGCCAAAACCTTACGCACACACAACAGACTAATCAGTTTACGCGAAAAAGAGCTAAGACTCCTAGAACTCTTCTTAAACCACAGATGCCAAACAGTTAGCTATGAAGACATTATGGTTGCCATTTGGGAAGACTCTTTTGAGCGAGAAATCTCCATAGACTCGGTCAAAAACCAAGTCAGCCAACTGCGTAAAAAACTACCCAAAGATATGATTAGCAGTGTTTATGGGCAAGGTTATATTTTTCATTAGAAAATCTAATAATCATTTTTTCACTTTTTTTCACACTTCATTACCCTTTTGTATCATAATTACTTTAAGTTAATTGTTTAACTTTGTTTTTTATTATAGAAAAAGTTTTCTGTTAAAAGTTTGTTCATCAAACTTTCAACAAACACAAACTTTCTATAATCCACTTAACAAACAACAAGAGACGCTAAAGCGATTTAGCCAACTTAGATTAAATTTAAAGGATTTATTATGACAACAAGAAACATTACAACACTATCACTTATTACAATAGCTATCTTAAGCTTAAACGGATGTGGAGGAGATTCTACTCCTACTAAAAGTTCTGAGCAATCGGTCAGTTCTATTACTAAACTGTCAGAAGCGAGTCAAAAACATTCAGATACTGATTGGGAGGTACTTACAGGTCAAATTACAGACCTTGATAAACCAGAAAAATTTAATACAATGCTTGAAGGAAGTATTGAAAAAAATATTGTGGCATTAACCTCAGTAGGCATTGACAAAGAAGTAGCTTATGCTATGAATTCAGACCATATGTATGATGACCTAGTAGAGCTTCAAATCGAAGATTTAGACAATGAAGTGCTTACAGAGTGTAAAGAAGATGATAACTGTAAAGAAGAAGCATATGCCTCTCTTAGTGAGAGTCTTGGGATTGACAAAGAAGTGGCTTATGCTATGGCTGAAGATTTTCATAAAGAGAACAATACCACACTTGTTAATGATGCCTTGGTAGAAAAATTTACTTGTGATGCAGGTGAAGTCAAAACCGTACGACACTATGGGCTTGAAGATGTCTTTTCTACAGCCAATGGAGCAGAACCAAGCTATCAATACCCATCTGATATTGATCAGAATATGATTAATTACAATAACAATGTAAATGCTGGATTTGCAAATTATGATGAAACACATAATAACCGTCTATTTTTAGACGATATTAATAATTTACCTGTTGGAATTACAAAAGGTAGATTTTATATTGGACTAAAAAGTAATGGTAGCTCATTACAGGGGAATGATACCATTAGCCTAGGAGATTTTTCAGGAACAAATAATAGATATGCCAAAGCCTTAACAGGACTACAAGGAGATGGTTGGCAAAAAGATTTAGTAAGTAATACTAATCCAACTACGGCTATTTACTCCAATGATTTGAGTAATATTCCGTTAAACATGCAAGCAGGGAATACAACAGACACACTCTTAACCCTTGTTGAAAATAACCAACGTTTTGGGGCATATGTGCAAGATGATACCTCTGTAGATTTCATTACCGTGGCTACTTGTTCTAAAAAAGACCCAATTAAAGAGATAGAAACCGTCGTCAATAAGTTTGAATGTTCTGAAAAAGAGACCATGATGAAAATCTTAGGTGGGAAAATTGATGCCCTAGCCCCTGGCGTTGATAATGCCACACCATCTACTAGTTTAGATGGAAATGTTAATTATTATCAACTAACAGGTTATGACCAAACCCATCCAAATAAAACGTTATTAGATACTTTAGATTTATCGAATGTTTCAGGAACAATTACAAAAGCAGAATTTAACATGGGATACAAATCATTAGGTAATCCATTAACAGGAAATGATACCGTTCATATTGGTGAATATGGGGTGAATCACTCAGGTGGTAGATATATTTTATACCCTAATGGAACAAATGTAGATGAACCATTATGGGCAATAACTTCTATCACTAATGGAGAAATTGTTCGTAAAGTCAATTTAGCAGATATTAGCCCTACAGCAACGCCTACTATGACGATGCTTGATTGGATTCAAGGTAAATCTGCATTTGATGTCGTAGTAGAAGATGACACAGCAGTAGATTTTGCACAACTTAATCTTTGTGTTGCTGAAAAGTGTGGTGAAGATGTAGAGATTGATTTGAGCCAACTTGCAAACTGGACAAATAAACCAAATGATGCTGTTGAAAACAATGTATTTAATGGAACACAATACCAAGGTGTATGGGATGATACCTTAAACTGGTTTGACTTTGAAAATAGTCATAGTGATGAAGTTTTAGAGATTCCATTCTGTGCTTGTGGCGACACACTTGTAGATATTAAAAACTTTAAAGCTGACAACAATGCAACGATTAAACTTGACTCTACCCTAGTAGCTTCACAACAAGGAGCTGACCAACTAGCCATGATAAGAGATGACATGACTAAAAATGGTGTCAATGGAAACCATGTAGATGGCACTCAAAGTGTAGCAGGAACAGGTACAGGTGTTAATCATACGCTAAGAGTAGATGTACATAACTTTGGCTCTGAATTTGGTGTAGCAATGAAAGGTACACTTAACTTTAGAGGTCATTTAGGTCAATGTGCTAAATAGAGACCTTTCAACCCTCGGCGGGAGTTTTCTTCCTTTCTCCTGCCACTTCTTCAAACTTTCAACAAACATTTTCCTCCTATAATTAATTTGAAAACACATCAAAAAAGGAAACATCATGAAACTTCAAATTAGCCTCACACTCATTAGCATCTTAAGCCTAAACATTCTCTACAAAGTAGTATTTGGAGCAACTCTTTTGGTTGAGTTTGGGGTTTAATACAACTTCCCAAACATCTCAACATACGTCAAATAAACCCTTAAATCAAACTCTAACTGATGATAGCTTGGTTCCATATGGGTGCAAAATTTATAAAATGCTTTGTTATGCTCTTTCTCTTTAAAGTGTGCTAGTTCATGCACAACTATCATACGTAAAAACTCCTCTGGCATGTTTTTAAATACTGTACCAATACGTATTTCATTTTTTGCCTTTAGTTTTCCACCTTGTACGCGTGAGACAAACGTGTGTGTTCCTAAGGCATTGTTGATGACATTTATTTTCCCATCGTAAAGGACTTTTGAGAGGGTG
>JALSQB010000002.1 GCA_026985655.1 Campylobacteraceae bacterium
TCATAAAGAGTTCTTTGGTTTTAGCAGAGTCCCATTAAGGACTAACCATTTCAATTCACCCACAGTTCACTTAAAAATCTTACAATAACATCTTAAACCAAATGAACAAAAAGGACAAACCCATGAAAATGAAAAAAACATTAACAAGCTTACTTCTTGCAACTGTTTCAACTTTTGCACTAAACATAGGAGAAACCCCCAAAGAGGTGACACTCTCTGGCGATAATGGTGGTCGTGTTGATGGCACAATATGGCACTCTACTATGCTTAAAGATAAACTCCATGTTCTCTTCTATGTTGATCCTGATAAAAAAGGAGACAATGAGGCGTTTTTAGAGGCACTTAATGCTAAAAATTATGATAAAGAGCAATATGCTTCAGTGGCTATTATTAATCTAAAAGCTACATGGTTGCCTAATTTTGCCATTGAGAAGAAGTTAAAAAGTAAACAAGAGGCGTTTCCTAATATAATATATTGCAAAGATAAGACAAAATATCTTGTTCAAGAGTGGGAACTTGCTGATGATGCTTCAAATGTTCTCATTTTTGACAAAGAGGGAAAACTTATCTATCAAAAAGTAGGTAAAATAGAGGCTGATGAGATGCAAAAAATATTTGCACTTATTGAAGAAAAACTAAATCGAACTAACTAAATAGTCAATTCACACACAGTTAATACCTCTTTGGTATTCTTCTTTAAATCAAGGAGAATATCATGCAAAGAGAACTACTTTTAACTTTTCTTCTAACTGCCCCCATTTTTGCAACGAGTATGAATGAACTTGTACAGAGTGCTTTAACCCATAACTCACTTATAGAGAAAACTGAGCTACAGATTGAGCTTATGGAGGCGAAACAAGAGGAGAGTCAAGCCAAACGGTTTGGTCAGTTTGATGTGGTGGGGAGTTATACACACTACAATCTACCACGAACTTTAGCCCCCATTGTTCCCTCTGCTTTAAAACCAAACAGTTCAGTCGATACTACCCAAGACCTCTTTAGCACAGGTATTCAATACTCTGTTCCACTCTTTACAGGAGGAGCATTAGAGCAAGAGGTAGCCATGAACAATATTGCTAAAGCGATGAGCCAAAGCAAAAAAGAACTTAGCAGTGAAGAGCTTATCTACAACATTCGTTCCCTCTACCTCTCAGCACTATCTCTTCAAGAGATTATTGGTTCTCAAAGTGAGTATGTTGAGGCATTAGAGGAGCTAAAAGAGAAGATTGCTTATGGAGTAGCGTTAGGCAAAAGAGCTAAAATAGAGCTACTCAAAGCAAACAATGACCTAAACCAAGCCATAGGAAATGTCGCCAAAAGTCAAAGTTCTCTTAAGATGTTAGAAAATACCCTTTTAGCCTTAACGCACTATGAGCAGATTGATAGGTTTGAGCCAATTGAAGTGATACCTCAAAAGATAAGCCCTCTTCTTGATGAGTTGGCATTAGATAGTTTAGAGCGTTTTAAACTGCAAGAGTTGGAGGTTCAAAAAGGCGATAAGATGATTAAAAAAGTAGAAGCCTCTACCAAACCACAAGTTGCATTGAGTGGTTATGCAGGACTAAACTATGACCTTGACCAGATAGAGCCATTTGAAAATGAACAGCTTTGGCAAGTTGGGGTTAATGTTAAGTGGAACATCTTTGACTTTGGTGGCACTTCAGCACGAGTACAACAAGCCAAAATTTCCAAACTTCAAGCTTTAGCACAAAGCAAAGCGACCAATGAGGGGTTTAAAAAACTCTTTGCTAAAGCAGTCAATGAGATAGAGAGTGCCTTTACAGACTATGAGACAAGAGGTTCACAATATGCCCTGCTTCAAGAGAGTCAAACCATTGAACAGGCACGATACGATGCAGGAGTAGCCACCATCAATGATTTACTTCTTGCAAAATCAAAAACAACATTAGCCAAATCACAGATAATTCAGAGTAAATATGCCTATCAAAATGGACTATTTTACCTAGATTACCTATTAGAAAGAGGAGAAAAGTAGATGAAAAAGATTATTATAGCCATCATAACCGTAGCACTTTTAGCAGGTCTTGCCTTTAAAGCCAAAGGATTACTAGAGCAAAGAAAAGAGGAGATATTAAAAGAGCCTCTACCCAAAAAAGAGAAACTTCACGTGACATTGACCCACGCTAAAGAGGGAGAGATGGAGCAGAAGCGTCCATTTTTAGCCTCTGTTGCCTCTCAAAAGAGCATTAAAGTCTCTACCAAAATGGCTGGATACATTGAGCAGATGTTAGTTCAAGAGTCACAAAAGGTTCAAAAAGGGCAACTCTTAGCAAAAATAGATGAGCGTGACATCAATAACAATATAGACTTACTTAAAACAACCCTAGCACAACAACAAAATGACCTAGCCTTAGCCAAACAAATTTACAATCGAAACCAAAAGCTCTATGAGGTAGGAGGATTAGCCAAAGAGCAAGTTGATACTTCACGCGTTATGATGCAAGGAAAATCATCAGCTATTAGAGCCACAAAACAAAAGATAGTACAACTTCAAGAGCAAAAAAGCTACCTAAAAATCAAAGCTCCATTTTCAGGAGAGATAGATACCTTGCTTATGCACCAAGGAGATTTAGCCGTCACAGGAAAACCAATACTAACGATGAGTAATGGAGAAAAAAAGCTTATCTTCTCTTTTGTTCCAATGCAAAATAGCATTAAAATAGGGCAAAAGATATACCTAGATATGCAAGAGATAGGAGAGGTTAAAAAGATACTCAACCTAGCAAAACAGGGTCTAGCTCAAGCAGAGGTAGAGCTTCATAAAAAACTAGATTTACCCCTTGGCTCAACGCTTAACATTGAACTACTCACTCAAAAAGAGCAAGGGTGCATTGTACCAAACAACACTCTACTCCATAAATCAGATGGAACTTATGTTGTTCTCTACAAAGATAAAAAGTTTCAAACTCAAAAGGTAAATATTTTAATGTCTCAAAATAACCAAACGCTTATTAAGCGTTGCCCAAGTGAAGCCATAGCACAAGGGAGTGAGGTCTTTTTGTCAAAACTTGGGGTTTATGGGGAGGTGGAGGTGGAAACAGATTAAGAGGGCATATATATAAAATAATATATACTCTTATATATAAGGAGTAATATTATGTATAACTTACAACAACTAGAAAAACAACAAATAGGTTTAAGACTACCAAAATATCTTATTGATGAGATTGATGAATTTACTAAACAATTTTCTGTTAATCGTACAGATATTGTTATTGAAGCTCTTAGAGCCTATATCGAAGAGCAGAAAGAGAAGTTTCTTTTTGAAAAAGAGCTTTTAACGCGTGTTTCAGATATTAAAAATAAAAAACTAACACCTCTCTCTCGTGATGAGGTATTTGATGGACTATAGTGAAAGTTTTCATCCTAAGTTCAAGTCTGATTTAAAGAAGATAGACAAATCTGTTGTAAAAGAGATAAAAGAGAAGCACTTAGATATTATTTTAGAAGACCCAATAAAATCAGAGACTTTAAAAGGTAAATTGTCCCATCTCTACTCCTATCATTTTCAAAAAAATGGAACACAATATCCGATTGCCTATGAAATTTTAGAAGATGATAAAATCATATTTCACTACATGGTGGCTACACGAGAAAATTTTTATAAAAAATTAGAGAATAGAGTTTAATAAAAATTTTATCTCTCTCATAATTCACACACAGTTAACCCCAAAACGCTACTATAATAAAAAAATAGTAGGAACGTAAAATGCACAAAGAAGAACTCTCACTTATAGAAAAGATTTTAAAAAAGCCCCATTTTATTATCTCTATTTTGGCTATTTTTATTGTAGCAGGAGTGGTAGGTTATGGAAAGATACATAGAAATCTATTTCCCAACTCTAACTACCCAGAGGTGGCTGTGGTGGTGGTTGAAGCAGGAGCTAGTGCTAAGGCTATGGCTTCTAATATTGCTGTTCCCATTGAGGAGGAGCTTTATACGCTTGATAATATTCGCCGTGCCTACTCAACTACCATTGATGAAGTAACCGTTATTCGTGCAGAGTTTGATTATGTGAAAAATATTGATACAGCCGTGAACGATGTAAGTAATGCTCTCTCCAAGATACGAGCCAAACTCCCTAAAGATATAAAAGAGCCTCAAATCATCAAAATTACCTCTGCAACTGCTCCTGTCTGTGTGGTGGCGATGAGTCCAAAAAGTAAAAGTGTGAGCCTTGAAGATGTACGTACCCTTGCAAGTGGTGAGATAAAACATCAACTTGTCAAGCTTCAAGGGGTCGCCAATGTCGATATTTTTGGAGGGTATGAAAAAGAGATTCAGATTATTGTAGATAAAAAAAAGCTTGACCAGTTTAAGCTCTCTTTAGCACAAGTGGTCACTACGCTTCAAAAAAACAACAAAGAGTATGCCATTGGTTTTGTGGAAAATAGCCAAAACTCCTACCTACTTAAATCGGGTGGACAAAAGGAGCAGATAGCAACCATTAAGTCGATGCCAATTACCACAAATATTAAACTCTCCGATGTAGCAAAGGTCTATTTTGGACACTATAAAAACCGTTCTGCCTACTATGGAAATGGTAAAAAGGCGATTGCACTCTCTATTCAAAGAACCCAAACAGCCGATGTGATTAGTACCATTAAGGTAGCCCAATCTAAGATTGAAGAGCTTAAAAAGAAGTACCCCAACATCAACTTTGAACTAACTGACACCCAAGAGGAGACCATTGCACAAAGTACTGAAAATATGTTTGAATCCTTGCGTGATGCCATTATTATGTCCACGATTGTGGTCTTTTTGTTTCTAGCAAGTTTCCGTCAAATCTTGGTGGTCTTGGTGACCATTCCTATGGTTTACGCCTCAACCATCGCCTTGATGTGGCTAGTGGGCATTGAGTTTAATGTCGTAACGCTAACAGCCATAATCTTAGCCCTTGGTCTGCTTTTGGACGATACGGTAGTAGTTATGGAGAACATAGAACGCCACTACGCCGAGCTTGGAAAAGATATTCACTCTGCTGTCTTTGGAGGAACAAGAGAGATAATGTTCGCCGATTTAAGTGGAACAATAACCACTATGATAGCCCTAGCACCAATGTTATTTGTAGGTGGCTACCCTCAAACTGTATTTGGTCCACTCATTGCCACGCTTCTTTTAGCATTAGTCGCCTCATACTTCATCTCTATTACGGCTGTTCCTCTGCTTTCACTTCTCTTTTTGAGCATTAAAAACCCAATCTTGCTTAAGGTAGAGCGTGGATTTAACTACATTATCTCACGTATAAACGATGCCATTCAAGCCTTTTTTGCCTCTATTGTAAAAGGAGCAACTGCCTTTAAGAGTTTAGCTTTGGCACTTTTTATTGGTCTCATTGCCCTATTTGTTGTCTCTGTGAAACTTGTCATGCCAACCGTTGGGCAAGAGCTAATGCCACCAATGGACACAGGGGCGATTGCCATTAAAATCACCACCGATGCGAACCTTCCCATAGAAAAATCTCAAGAGGTAATGCAAAGTGTGATGAAACTTATGTATGCTCACGATAAAGAGAAGCTTCTGCGTATTTCAGGCTCTATTGGGAGTGAAGCTGGTGTTATGAGCATTGGAACAGGTAGTGGTATTGACCATCTACTCATTATGGCAACCTATGTGAACCGACACCAAAGAGAGGAGAGCATTTGGGATATATCTAACTATCTTCGAGAACATATCGCCACCATTGCAAATGTCAAATACCTAGATGTCGCCCCAAGTGGTTCAACAGCGATGGCTTCCATTCGTGCTTCGGTTGATACGATGTTAAGTGCTTCAGATTACAAACTGCTACAAAAAGAGGGAGCAAAAGTAGAAGAGGCGATGGGACAAACAAAAGGCTTGGTATCGGTTCTAAAAA
>JALSQB010000003.1 GCA_026985655.1 Campylobacteraceae bacterium
GGGGTATTGCAGGTATTTTTTGGGATTGACCCCTTGGTTTTTAAAAGTCATAGATTGCCATTTGTATTTGTCTTAACAATTATTTTTTTATCTCAATTTATGCATATTTAAAAGAATAAAACTTAAAATAATTTTTAACGGTGATGTCAATCGCACCCTACGAATACTTGATGGGTAGGGTGCATTTTAATGAACCATATTACAGGCTCATAAAATTTTACTTCTCTTGCTCTTTACTACTCTTTTCTTCTAAACTTTCATCTTCTTGTGGCATCATAGCACTAGCATTGTCCATTAATACAGGTACAAAAAGTAATGAGACAAATACAGCAGCAACAGTTCCTGAGATAAGAGCAACGCCTAATCCACCAAAAATAGGGTCACTTGCAAGTAAAGCAGAACCTAAGATAATGGCAACAGCCGTTAAGAAGATAGGGGTAGCTCTTGTGGCAGAGGCTAGAGCAATGGCACGTTTTTTCTCCATTCCTTGGTTGTCAATCAATCCTTTGGCATAGTCAATCAGAAGCAGGGAGTTTCTGGAAGATATTCCCATAAGTGCAATAAACCCAATGAGCGAGGTTGCTGTTAAGAAAAAGGTTTGTGTGGTTACTAAATCAGCCACCCAGTGTCCTAAAATGACCCCAATAAGAGAGAGGAATGAACCGCCTAAAATAATTCCACTTAAGGCAAAACTTTTATAGTAAATCACCAATAAGAAGAAGATAAGTACCAATGCTGCAATAAAGGCAGCTCCTAAATCTCTAAAGGTATCTAGTGTTACTTTCATCTCTCCATCCCAACGAAGTAAAAACTTCTCACCTGTTTTTTTATCGACTAAATTAAGGTCAAACATATAGGTTGAAATAGGTGCAGTTGTAACATTATACTCTTTTGAGAAATACTCTTGCATGGTGGCACGTGCGTCTAGTAAAGGATAGACTTGAGAGACATTATCTGTTTCTGCAATAACATTAATCATACGGTCTAAATCTTTGTGCATAATAGTTGGTTCAGAATCAACTTGGACAATATCTACCACTTCTGTTAAAGGTATGGTTAAACCTTGACGGTTTATGAGTGTTAAAGCGTTTAATTTTGAACGTAAAGCTTCTAGGCTATTATTTTTAAGCCTTTTGGTTTTATCACTTAAAACTAAAAATATAGGGATTTGAAGTGCATGGTTTTCTGAATTTTTTGTGGCTATCTCCATTCCCTGAAAAGCAAGATATAAAATGTTATTAACTTGTTTAATGCTTAACTTCTGAAGGGCAATTTTTTCAATATTTGGAATTAGTTTATATTTTTTAAAGATGTCATCAGACATAATATCAACATCTACCAAATCTTCGGTATGAGCTAAAATATTGGCAACTTCAGTCGATATTTTTCTTGTTTTAGCAATGTTTTC
Organism: Campylobacteraceae bacterium; assembly: GCA_026985655.1. Classification (GTDB taxonomy): domain Bacteria; phylum Campylobacterota; class Campylobacteria; order Campylobacterales; family Sulfurovaceae; genus UBA1140. The sequence continues at coordinate 1,409 of JALSQB010000003.1, forward strand.
GCCATGCACTTCAAGTACAATTTGTGCAAGTGTAGGAGGACCTGATGGTTGTTCTATCATCTTGATAATGGTTCCAGGTATGATGGATTGGCACTTTGCCTGTAAAATAGGACGCAGACGACTGGTCATAAGAAATGAAGGTTCTTCACGTTCATGTATTGGGGTTAAGTTAATGGACATTTCAGCAACATTTTCTGTCTGCTTCATTAATGAGCCTTTAACTAATCCAGCATAATCTAAGGGAATACCTTGTTTATAAAAAGTAGAAATATCTAAAATCTCTTTTTCTTCTCTTAAAATATCGCTAATACAATGCGTTACTTGTTTTGTTTGTGCTATTGAACTTCCTGTTGGGGTATCGACATATATAGAGTAGGTTGTAGCACTTTTTCCTGGTAGCATTCTAGCGAGTACCCCCTCAAATGGAAACATAAGCAGTGAGGCAAAAAATGCAAGAATGGTTAAACCAATCACCATGGCTTTTCTAAATTTACTGGTTAATATCCAATAGACAAATTTTTCTAATCTTTCCATCTATTTTTCCTCTTTTACTGTTTTTGTATGTTCATCATGTTCATGGGTATGGTGTTCGCCTTGACAAAGTTCACAGATTCCATAAGGATTATGTTCAATGTCATGATACTCATTATGTTTTGGCTTTTTCAAAAGTTTTAAACTCAAATAAGGAGTAAAAATATAGGCAACAACAAGTGAAGCAAAGAGTGCTACGGGTACATTATAAGGAATTGGTTTCATAAATGAACCCATCATTCCTCCAACAAATGCCATAGGGACCATGGTCAGAATAATGGCAAGTGTAGCCACATTGGTAGGACCTCCCACTTCATCAGTTGCTTCAACAAGCAGTTTGCCCATCTCTTTGTTTTGCGCTTCAGGGCTATGCAGATGACGGTGAATATTTTCAATGACAATAATCGCAGCATCTACTAAAAGACCTAAGGAGAGCAAAAATGCAAACAGGGTAATCCTGTTCATGGTTTGCCCTGTCATGTACGCAATAAAAAGCGTAATGGCTAAAATAGCAGGAACAGAGAAGGTGACAATAAGAGACTCTCTCCAACCCAATGCAAAGATAAGCATTACCGCAATAATAATAATGGTAATAACCAAGTGGTGCATTAGTTCATCAACTGCTGCATTGGCTCTTTGACCATAATCTCTTGTTTTTTTGTAGGCTATTCCAAGTTCATCAAAATGAGCTTTTTCTGCATTAATGAGTTTCATAACATCTTTAGCAACAAATACAGCATTGGTTCCTGCTAGTTTAGAAACCGAAAGGGTTACTTGTGGAATGCTTTTACTTAATGGTTTTGAAGTGTCATTTTGAGGTCGATAGATAAACTCAACATCTTTAAGATTTTGTTTGTCAAAACTTTGTTCTACTTTAGCTACATCACGTAAGTAAACAGGAGAGTCTCGGTATGAGGTAACACGAACGCCCTCAATATCTTTGACAGAATTAATTGCATTAGAGATACCAAAGAAAACCAATTTATTGTCTTTGGTTCTTCCCTTAACATCAGGCACATTAATCGCTAATTCTTTAACGGCTGACATAATCTGCCCCATAGATAAATGGTAGGCAGAGAGTTTATTGACATCAACCTCAATGTTAAATTGCTCTTTATGCGTACCATATAGAATTGTTTTTGCAACATTTGGAATACTGTTAATTTTATAACGAAGTTTTCTTAGCTCTTCATTAAATTCAACAAGTGAAAGTTTTGAAGTTTTTTCTCTATAAAATGCTAAGGTAACAATAGGAACATCAATGTCAATATCAAAAGGTTTAATAAGTGGTTGTTGCACGCCTTTTGGCATTTGATCCATGTTTTGCATTACTTTATCATAAAGTTTTAAGTTTGAATCTTCTCTATCCTCTCCAATATAGTACATAACATTAACAATACCAACATTATTCATAGACGTACTGTAAACGTGTTCTATCCCTTGTACCTCACGTAGTTTTTTCTCTAAGGGCTTTGAGATAATATTCTCAACCTCCAAAGGAGTTGCTCCTGGCATAATGACCATGACACCCCCACCTGAAATAGCAATTTGTGGGTCTTCTTCTCTAGGCATAGTAGAAAGTGCTATCCAACCCAATGCTAAAATCACAATTCCTAAAACAGCTGTTAAAGGATTACGTAAAAATCCTTGACCTAATTTCCCTGCGATATCTTTAACGACATAAGGTTTTGTTGTTGTTTTTCCCATTTTTAACCTTTTATTTGTACTTTCGCATACATTCCTGGATAGATTGATTTCCCTTTAAATTTAAATTTAATTTTCATTTTAAATTTATGGGTCATTGGATTTGAACTCGGGATAATTGAATAGATTTTTCCCGTAGTATGGAAATCCGTAGAGGGAATCTCAATAGTGACTTTTTTCCCTAATTTCATATATTTTATATCATTTTCAGAAATTTCGACAATGATACTTAGTTTTGTAAGGTCTGTTAGTATAACCCCTGGCATACCAGGGATTGCCATCTCCCCAACATTTAATTTTTTAGCAATAATTACACCACTGTTAGGGGCTCTTAACTTAAGGTAGTTGTATTGGTTCATGACCTCTTTCTTTTGTGCTTCTGCTTGTTTGACTTGCTTCTGTGCAATCTCAATCATGTCGTTACTGTTTTGTTCTCCTAGTTGAAGGTTTTCTAGCTCATGACTAGAAACCATTCCTTTGTTGAAGAGTCGTTGGTAACGTCCTAAATTGACCATTATATTGTTATGTTGATTGATATTCATTTGCAATGCCAGTTGGGCTTGTGAAATACCTAACTCTACTTGCTCTTTTTTAGAATCAATCTCTTTTGAATCAATTTCATAAAGTAGTTGCCCTTTTTTGACAATGTCTCCCTCTGAAACATGCATTTTTTTGACAATTCCCATGTATCGACTGGTAATCATTTTTTGATTATCCGAGATAACAGCCCCTGAAAGTTCAAGGTCTATTGCTTGCAGTGTATTGAGTCCGAGTAGTAAGATTAGTAACAGTTTCATGATTGTTCTCCTTCATTTAGTATGCTTTTAAGTTCGAAAACCTTGGCATTTCTGTCATTTTTTGCAGTAAGTAGTTTAAGTAGTACCTCTAACTCTTTTGATTGCTTGATGAGTACATCTGAAATAGAGCTAATGCCTTCTTTGTATTGCTCTTGATAATTTTGATACACTTGTGATGCAAATTGTAGTTGTGTGTTAAGACTATTTACTTCTGCCTCTTTACTTTTTATTTCTGTTTGTAATTTTGCAATTTTTAAGCCAATGCCTTTTTCAGCTAAATCAACTTGATCTCTCACTTTGAGATTTTCAACTTTGGCTTTATCTAAATTGTATTTATCTATGCCTCCGTTAAACAGATTCCATTCTACTTGTACGCCAACGGTATAAAAATCTTTATCAATAAAATCATTAAAAGGTTTGTCATCAGAAGAGCCATATTCTCCAAAAGCACCTACGGTAGGTAGATAATTTGCTTTTTGAGTCTCTATGAGCATATCGGTAATTTGTACACCTAGTTTGGCTTTTTGAATGTCTAAATTATTTGCCAAAAATGTCTCTGCATTAATCTCTGGCATAGGAATAGTATCTGTTAAGTTTTGAATGGAAGTGACTTCATTGTTTAAAAGAAAAGATAAATATTGATAGGCTAATTTTTTATTATAGTTTGCTTGTGTTAGCATGCTTTGGGCTTCTGCTTTTCTTGCTTGCACTTCTAAAATATCTATTTTTTTTGCAAACCCCTCTTCTTGCATACTGCTGACAATATTTTCTAACTCGTCAATATTGGAAACAATGTTATTTAAGTTACTAATATATTGATTAAGTAAGGAGATGTCATAAAATGTTTTTCTGGTTTGAAATATTTTTTCATTAAGAATTTTAGAGGTATCAAGCTGACTCATATATTCTAGTGATTTACTGATTTTGCCATATTGTTCAAGTTTTCCTCCTGTATAAAGAGGCACCATGTAGCTAATGGTTGTTTGAAAATGATTTCGTGCATCAGGATAGTTTAAATCTTTTGGTTGGACGGGTAGGGGATTAGTCTGTCCCGACATATCAAAGTCTGAAAATCCAAAATCTCCAAATGAAGCTTCTCTACTTTTAAGTTTAAAGCCAAAAATATTACCTGCATCATTTGAGCGTAAGGCTTGAAAATTAACACCCAATTTACCATATTTATGTCCCGTAGCCATTTGTGTTTCATACTGTTTAATCTGTTCATTAACCTTAGAGATTTTGACTTCAAGGTTATTTTTCTTCATCAGCTTAATGGCTTCATCTAAAGAGAGATTTTGAAGTCTGCTTGCTTGTGTTGTTGTTATGAGTAATAATACAGAAAATGCAATTGTTAGCTTGGGTATAAACATAAATATCCTTTTACTTATAATATAGAATTATAATTAAAAGGAGTTAAAAGAAGTTGAAAGGAGA
>JALSQB010000004.1 GCA_026985655.1 Campylobacteraceae bacterium
AAATACCATTTTTTAGTAGCTACCCTTGGGTCTTTGGATTGATTATGGCAGGGATTACAGGCTTAGTGATTATTGGGGGTATTAAGCGAATTGCCACGGTGGCAGAGAAAATTGTTCCTTTTATGGTTGTGCTATATATTTTTATGGTCTTATGGGTTTTGGGGACTTATTTTACACAAATTCCTGATGCATTTGCACTGATTTTTCATGAGGCATTTACCCCAACGGCTGTGACAGGTGGGATTTTTGGGGCGATGATACAAGGTTTCCAAAGAGCTGTCTTTTCAAATGAAGCAGGACTTGGTTCAGCAGGTATTGCTCACTCAGCATCAAAGGTCAAATATCCTATTCGTCAAGGCTTAGTCTCACTCTATGAACCATTTGTCGATACCGTTGTTGTCTGTACTATGACAGCATTAGTAGTTATATTAACAGGTGTCTATGCAGGAGGAACAGAGGCATTAGATGTTGCCATTGCGTCTAAACAAGGAGCAGTAATTACCTCTACTGGTTTTGGAATGGTGGTAAGTTGGTTTCCTACCCTTTTAGGGTTTGCTATTTTTATGTTTGCTTTTTCGACCATGATTTCTTGGTCATACTATGGAGAGAGAGCGTGGGTATATCTCTTTGGAGTTAAAAGTTCCATTGTCTATAAAATTATATTTTTAGTATTTATTATTATTGCGACGGTGACCGATACAGCGTTGATGGTTGATTTCTCTTCAACACTCTTTTTAGCACTTGCTGTACCCAACCTTTTTGGATTGTTACTAATGTCAGGAGATGTAAGAGAGATGCTAAGTGATTATCTTAAAAAATTAAAGTCTGGAGAGCTAGACGCAGAAGCAATCAAGTAGGGTGTCAATTTATTGCACCGTTAAAATCGGTGCAATAATCTATTTCGCTTTTTCTAAGTATTTACCTTCAACGGTATCTACTTTAATTTTATCGCCTTCGAGTACAAAAAATGGTACTTGAACGACAGCACCAGAGTTAAGTGTGGCAGGTTTTTTACCCCCTTGGCTATCACCTTTAAAGTTTGGTGGTGTCTCTACTACTTCATAGACAAATGTTATTGGTATCTCCACAGAGATAGCTTTACCATTGTGAAACAAAATATCTGCTTCCATGCCATCTACCATAAAGTTAAATGTCTCTTTACCTACTTGCTCATGTGTTAAACCAATTTGGTCATAAGTTGTGGTGTCCATAAATTGTAAAAAGTCACCATCATCATAGAGGTACTGCATTGTTGCCTCTTCTAGTTCTGGTGTTTCAAATTTATCACCTGCATGAACGGTTTTCTCAATTACTTTTCCAGTTGATAGGTTCTTAATCTTAACTCTTACAAAGGCCGCACCTTTACCTGGTTTTACATGTTGAAAGTCTATTACTTTATATGGGTTGCTATCTAATTCTAGTCGAACCCCTTTTTTTAAATCACCCATTGAAATTGTTGCCATTGTATGCTACTCCTAAATCTTTTTTGCTATTATATCCGTTGATTAATATTACATTGTTTAATGGTTTACTTTTTACCGTTATACTTTTGTTAAACTTAAACATAGGAATTTAAATGAAAAAACTATTTACGCTACTTACGCTATTGTCTATGGCATTCACTTTTACTTATGCTCAAAGTATTGACTCTTCGATTGTGAAGATTTATACTGTCTCTAAAGCAACAAACTATTTAGAACCATGGAACTCTTCAGTTCAACGTTCATCAGGTTCAGGAAGTATTATTTCAGGTAATCGAATCTTGACCAATGCCCATGTTATTGCCAATGAAACATTTATAGAGGTTAAAAAATATGGTGATACGAAACGTTATCAAGCTGAAGTTATTTTTGTTTCACACGACACAGACTTGGCACTGTTGAAAGTTAAAGATGAAGATTTTTTTAAAGACACTACCCCGTTAAGCTTTGGAACACTTCCTAAAATGCAAGATAAAGTAACGGTTTATGGTTATCCAATGGGTGGACATACCATCTCTATTAGTACAGGTATTGTTTCGCGAATTGAACATAATCGTTATGTACATAGTGGTAAAAGCTTTTTATCTATTCAGATAGATGCAGCAATTAACCCTGGAAACTCTGGAGGTCCTGCACTCTCTAATGGTAAAATAGTAGGGGTAGTAATGCAAGGTATTAGTTTCTCTCAAAATATTGGCTACATGGTTCCTGTGGATATTATTCAACACTTTTTAAAAGATGTTTCTGACAAAAAGCTTGATGGCTTCCCAAAACTAGGAATTATGACTGATAAAATTGAAAACCCTTCACTTAAAGAGTATTATCATTTAGCAGAAGATGCGGGTGGGGTTTTGGTTGTCGATATTGTGCATAACTCTGTTTTAAAAGAGGTGTTAAAGAAAGAAGACATTATTACTGCGATTGATGGACACAAAATAGAGAGTGATGGAACAGTTGAGTTTAGACCTCACCAATACACACATTTTAAATATTTTATAGACCTCCATCAATATGGTGATGAAGTAAGTTTAGATGTTTTACGTGATGGTAAAAAACTTGCGTTAAAAGTAAAACTTCCTGCAACATCAAGTAAAGAGAAATCAACTTATTCTCAATTAGAATATGACAAGATGCCAACGTACTTTATGCTAGGTGGATATGTTTTCTCACCAATTACCCAAAATCTTTTAAACTCTTCAAATAGTCCTGTACTTAGTTTACGTTATGCTGCAACCAAGTTTCCTAAAAAAGATAAACAAGATTTAGTGGTTTTGTTAAAAGTATTAGCCTCTTCTCATACACGTGGTGATTATGGTCTTTCTATGTGGCAGATTGAGAAAGTAAATGACAAGAAATTTAAAAACTTTCAAGAATTTTATCATCTCGTGATGGATTCAAAAGAAAAATTTGTGGTACTTGAAGATGAAGATGGTGCTAAAGTAGTGATTAATAAAAAAGAAGCACTTGATGCTGAAAGTGGATTATTAAAACGTTATAGTATTAAAGCAAATAAGTCAGATGATTTATAAGAGAGGGGAGGCTGTTTCTTTAGGGGCAGACCTCTGTGTCTGCCCTTATAGAGTTTATTAGAGATTATCTAACAAACTCAAATGGGTTTTCCACTACATTTTTTCTATCTACAATGTATGGAATAAGTGCTGTTTGTCTTGCTCTTTTAATAGAAACAGTTACCAGCTCTTGGTGACGTTTACAGTTACCTGTAAGTCTTCTAGGCATAATTTTAAATCTTTCACTTAGTGAAAATTTTAAAAGACCTAAATCTTTATAGTCAATGAAATCTACTTTCATTTCACAGTATTTACAATATCTTTTTTTGAACTTTCTTCTTTCTGCCATGTTTATCTCCTAAAATGGTATTTCGTCATCATCGATGTCGATTTCTGGAACGGAAGGTTGTGCTTGTGTCTGCTGTGGTGCATTGTAAGCTGGTTGCTGTGAAGCTTGTGGTTGTGCATAAGCATTTTGACCTTGCTGTTGCTGAGGCTGTCCATAAGAACTATTTTGGTTTTGTTGTCCACCATAGTTATTTTGACTTGCTTGTTCACCATATCCATTGTTGTTGTTTGGATTCTGAGCATCTGCCTTTGAATCTAACATTTGTAGGTTCTCTACGGTAATGGCATGTTTACTTCGTTTGCTTCCATCTTGTGCTGTCCACTGTTGAAACTGCAATCTTCCATCTACTAAAACTTTGCTTCCCTTGCGAAGGTATTGGTTTGCTATTTCAGCAGTACGCCCAAAAAATGTAAGGTCAATAAACATCACTTCATCTTTTTGTTCACCCGTTTGGGTTTTCCATTTACGGCTAGTGGCGATGCCAACATTACCAACGGCTGAACCAGATTGTGAGTATCTAATCTCTACATCTCTTGTAAGGTTTCCTACCAATACTACTTTGTTATACATGGGTTGCTCCTATTTAACGGTTTGAATTATGCTTCAGTTGTTGCTTCAGGTGCAGGTGTCTCTGCAACAGGTGCTTCTTCAGCAGGTGTTTCAGTAGCTACTTCTTCAGTTTTTGGCTCTTCTTTAACAACATTAGCTGCTGCTACAAGTTTCTCAAATTGAGCTACTTCTTTTTGTTTTGTATATTTAACAGTAAGGTATTTAATAACCTCTTCGTTAAATTTCAAGTTTCTTTCAAGCTCGTTAATAAGTGTACCTTCTGCTTTATAGTAAACAATAGTGTAAACACCACGCTCATTTTTTTCAACAGGGTAAGCAAGTCTTCTCATTCCCATTTTATCAGTAGCAAGAATTTCAGCACCATTTTTAACAAGAATGGCTTCAATCTTTTCAATGTTGGCGGCTGTCTCTTCATCTGTAAGTGTAGGTTTAAGTACATACAGTGTTTCGTAGTTGTTCATTGTGTTCCTTTTGGTTTGATAGCCCATAATATTAAGCGTTAAAGCTTATCCAATCTATGAGCAAGAATTTTGGAAGCCGTACTTTAGCATAATTTTTATTTAGCTTCACTAAAAAAATCTATACTTAAAAATAAACATATATAGAAATATAAAATATTATAAATTTAAACTTAAATTAAATTATTATGTTATATAATTAATTTAAATAAAATATTTTATAAGGTTAAAAAATGATTTTTAGAAAACTAAAGGCCCTTTTTACATTTCAACAAAAAGTGCCTCAAGAAAGTTTAGAAGTGGAAGAGTCAGTTGATACTTTAGTCAAATCCCAAAATAATAAAGATAAAGAGAATGATAAAGAGTTGTCTTTTAATCTTCATGCCTTGGTGGTTGAGGATACTCCTATTAATCAGAAAATGATTCAACATACTTTAAAAAAGATGGGAATAACAACAGATTGTGCTAATAATGGTTTAATAGGTTTGAATATGTATAAAAAAGAGAGTCAGAAGTATGATGTGATTTTTATGGATATTCATATGCCTGTTATGAATGGTGTAGAAGCGACTAAAGAGATTATTGCTTATGAAAAAGAAGAAAGTTTAAAGCATACACCAATTATTGCCGTAACAGCCCATGCACTTAACGGTGACCGAGAAAAGTTTATGCAAGAAGGTATGGACGAATATGTTTCAAAACCAATTAACTTAGAGAAGTTTATTAATGTCTTAAAAATGTTTTTTAATGAGTCTAAAGCCGTAAAGCCTTTACCTATTGTCTCTAAAACAGATATATTACTCTATAAAGAGACACCAATGGAGGCTAAGATTATTACGGCTATTTTAGAGAAACTTGATTATTCTGTCGATGTGGTTGCCAATCTTGATGAGTTGAAAAAAGTGATGGATGTGAACTCTTATAAATGTATTTTACTTGACAAAGTACATTCTGAAATTGAGCATTCAAATGTAAGCCAGCATATAAAGTCTAAAGCGATTCCTTCATTACTTTTTGTTGATGCTCAATCACTTACTGTTCCTAGTGACCAAGAGAACTTTACATTTGTATCAGATAAAATCACAGATTATCAAAGTATTAAATCTAAAGTTGATGAGATGATTGCTCTGGCAAAAGCTTCATAAGTTACAAAAAGCTTTGTAACTTAATAAAAGTTCCAAATAAAAGAAGCTCTCTATTGTTAGGGGGAGTTTTTTTCATCTCTAACTCTATCTCTAATAGATACTCAAATATCTTTAATAGGGCAGGACTCTTAACGCGTAAGGCTAAATTTGCTTTTTGCTCTTCAATGGGTTTAGGAAGTTTGTAGCCTAAAATTTCTTTTGAATCGATATGACCGTTGAGCTTCATATA
>JALSQB010000005.1 GCA_026985655.1 Campylobacteraceae bacterium
ATAGATGAATATGGAAATAATAATATTATATCATCATATGATATACGAATTCAATAAACAAGGAGAAGTAAAAATGAAAACAACAATACTAACACTATTAACAATTTGTACGATAGCATTAAATGCTGATAACATTCCTGACCCAGATAAATATAACACTGTAGAAAGAAAGGTCATGGTCACCAATATAGATGACTATCTAACTGTTCAACTGCTTGGTTGTATCGAAGCTATGGTTGGAGATAATGTTACTTATTCAGTAGAACAAAATATATCTCTTCGCTTAGGATATAAGCATAATAGGTTTCGTTTTTTAGGTATTAAAAAAGATTTATTGAATGAGTTTGGGGGGATAGATACAAAAGCAACAGATAATATATATGAGTCTTCTAATGAAGAGTTGTCAGAAAAATTAGTACAACTATCCATAAATAAAAAATCACCACAGATGATTACAAATGGAACTATATATGTGGATAAAAAATATCCAATGAAAACAGATTATTATTATTATGAAATTAAAGAGAGTACTGATGTAAATCTAACGCTCAAACTTAAAAAGCGTATTATCGGCTTTAGCGATGGTTCGGCTGATAAAGTTATAAACTATTAAGGATTGAAGATGAAACATACAACAATATTTTTATTAATACTCTCTTTTGCTATGACAGGATGCAACGAAGACAATAATGATACCAATACTACGAAAAATTATGTAGAAATTGAAGAACAGTATAAGAGTATAACTGTTCCTATGATTAAACGGGAGGATTTAGAGTAACTGTGGTCGATATGCACTATGAGATAGATTTTTTATCTTCACTTCTTTTTACCATTACGATAGAAACGATGGTTATTTATGGCTTAATTCGGTACTTTTATAAGAAAGAGATAGAAACAAAAGAGATACTCTTTGCAGGAGTGATTCCCTCTTTTGCTACCTTACCCTATGTTTGGTTTATCTTTCCACTGCTCTCTGTCATTGGTTCTTATGCTTTCTATGTTTGGACAGCTGAAATATCGGTAACTTTAATTGAGGTATTGATACTTTATAAACTATTAAATATCTCTTTAAAAGAGGCTTTTGTACTCTCTTTCTTTGCCAATGTTGCTTCTTATGGAATTGGTAAGATTGTCCATATACTCATGTAACCACATTCTAACGTTAGGGGTCAAACGTTGAAAATCCACCAAACTCTCACTATAATACCTTTAAAAAAAGGAATACCCCATGTTAAGAAAACAAAGAATAGACCTAGCAGGTTACCATCATGTTATTAACAGAGGGGTAACCCATTCAAAAGTATTTATGGGAGATAAAGATTATGAAACCTTATCACCTTATTTTAAGCCTCGTGCAACATCCCACGAACTTCATCTTCATCAATCAAATCTTTGTTAAACTTCACCACAGCAATTTGCTCGGTTTCATTCACATAGGACTCAACAATGGCTTCGTGTTCGGTTAGTGCATGAATGTCTTCTCGTTTAAAGAGGTCAAGGGGTAGGTAAACATTTCCACGGTTGTTTGGGCTTGGCATGGTGTAAACCCATACGAACCAAGCCATGGCAATGACCATGACTATCATCGCTAGAGATGCTCGGTCGTAGTGTTGCATCATGTAACCAGCAAGTAGCCCACCAAAGAAGATGCCTGTGTACGCAAAGGTATTGGCGACCCCAAGGGCTGCTCCTTTTTGGTGTACTTTGGCGTATTTGGCGACAAAACTTTGAAGCAGTGGCTCAAACATGTTAAAGCCAATGAAGAAGAAGACTACGCCTACCACAAAAAGCCAAGCAGAAGTGGCAAAGCCCATGAAGATGAAACCTGTAAAGATAATGGCAACGGAAATCATAAATATCTCTTTACCTTTTCCATGTTTTTCACCATAAATGGCAGCAGGTGCCATGGCAAGGAAACCAAATATCATAGCAGGAAAATAGACTTTCCATAGTTCAGAGTGTGTCCAAGCAAAGCCACCATCTTCAACACTTGAAGTCATGGCAATGGGAATGATGAAAAATGCCATGGTCATAATGGAGGAGTGAAAAAGAAAAGTGATGTACATTCTTACCAGTGCTTTGTCTTTAAATACTTCGGTGAATTTTGATTCTGCTTCTGAATAGGTATGGACAATTTTTGGTGGATTTGGTACAGAGGTAAAAAGAATTCCCATGGCCATAACAGACAAAATGGCTGTTATCCAAAAGAGTTTGTCGTAACCAAAAGCAGGTCCAACGGTAGGGGCGATAATCATCGCTGCGGCGAATGAAAGAGCAATCGTTCCCCCCATGATTGCCATGGCGTGAGCCCGTTGTTCCTCTTTGACTAAATCGGCTATCATCGCTGAAACAACTGAACCAATGGCTCCTGCTCCTTGTAAAAAACGACCAATGAGTAACATGTAAATGTTATCTGAAAGAGCAGCCGTGACTGAACCACCAATAAAGATGAGCAGTCCAAAAAATAGCACAGGTTTACGTCCAAACTTATCTGACATCATTCCAAAAGGTACTTGAAAAAGTGCTTGAGTGGCTGCGTAACCACCCACAGCTAGACCTGCTAAAAAGGGGGTAGCCCCTTCCATCTGTAAAGCATAGAGCGAGAGGATTGGTAACACAATAAAAAGTCCAAAAAATCGCAAGGCGACAATGAAGCTTAGAGGCATGATTTGTTTAATCATATTAATATCTCCAATAGGATAGAATTTGTCCTAATTATATGCTATAAAGGTTAAGAGTTGATGAAAATTGTTTTAGCAACAGGAAACAAAGGTAAAATTCGAGAGTTTGAAAAGATGTGTGATGCTGAAGTGGTAGCATTTTCTGATATATTGGGTCATTTGGATATTGTTGAAGATGCAGATACCTTTAAAGGTAATGCCCTGATTAAGGCACGAACCATTTATGAAAAGTTAAATGATAGCGAGGCGATTGTGGTCTCTGATGATTCTGGCATCTCTGTGCCTTTGTTGGGGGGTATTCCTGGGATTTATTCGGCACGTTATGCAGGAGAGGGTGCAACAGACAAAGAGAACTTGTATAAATTGGTCGAAGCAGTAAAAGCACAAAATGTTGAAAAAACTCCAGCTTACTACACCGCTGCCATTGCTATTGTGAGCCGACATGGTGAATATGTGGTGCATGGGTGGATGCATGGCGAGGTGTTGAGTAGCACACGAGGTGAAAAAGGTTTTGGATATGACCCGATGTTTGTTCCTGATGGATATGACAAAACCTTAGGAGAACTAGACGATGAGGTGAAAAAGAACATTTCACATCGTGCTAAAGCATTAGCCTTAGCCAAACCCATCATCAAGATGTTACAACGATAATAACGTTCACATCAAATAAAAAAGGAAAAATATGATAGTAGAAGTAGTTTCAGATATAGTTAAAGCATTAAATGCAGAGGGTGTAGATAGTAGTAAATCTCTACAAGACAATATTGCATTGTTGATGCAAGAGAGTAATTTTGTGTGGCGAAAAGATTATACCATTGCTGTAGCCAAAGACAATAGTAAGACAAAAATAGCCAATTTTATGGTTTGTGATAAGCTTGATGAAACAGCACAAACCTTTAAAGTAAAACGCGAAAAAGATTTTTGGCAAAAACTTCAAGCTAGAGAAGACTATAAAGCCGTAGTTGAGTGTTCTTCTTTTGGGGCTAATACTGATTTGTATGACATTGAAACGCAGGGACGAGACATTATGCGTTCACGTAAAGAAGTGCCAACGGTTGCTGTGGGTGGTTTTGTATGGGTGGTAGCTATTGATGCTTCTGTTAATCTTGATGCCTTATTTGAACTCTATTTTAAAGAAAATTATCAGGTAGTAAATAGAGATGAGGAAAACTATTACATTGGTTGGACAGACAATCTAAAAACCTTAGATATGCGTTACTTTATTTGTAATCCGACTACAAAACAGTTGAATTAGTTTCTTAACGAATATTAAAATGTAAAACAACTGAGATGTCAAAAAGGGGTAGTTCCCCTTTAACGTTGGCAGGTATGTTCATGGGAAAAGATTGGTGTAGTGTTTTTCTAATGCTTTTTTGGAATATACTTTTCCCATTAATAAACCGAATATTGGTAACATCCCCCGACTTCGTAATGTCAAATCGAACTTCTACTGACCCTTCTATGTGCCTTCTTTTCGCAAGTCTAGGATAAACTTTATTGGCAAGGATTTTCGAACGAACATTTCGTAAAAAAGCTTTTTTGTTATGGTTATTGTGAGGGGTTTTTTGAGCCATTGGTGTTGATTTGATAACTGTTGGCTGAACAATGGGATGAGATATGGGTTTTGGTGCAGGAACATATCTTTGAATGGGTGCTACTGTAGGTTTTGGAGCAACATAAACAGGAGCAGGAGCTACATAGGTTTCTACATACTCCTCAACTCTTTTTTTCTTAATAATTTTTTTCTTTATTACTCTTTTAGGTTTATGCTTTTTAATAACTTTTTTCTTTATAACTCTCTTTTTTTTGATGATTTTTTTAATTACTTTTTTAGGCTTAGGCTTAGGCTTTTTAATTATCTTTTTTTTAATAATTTTTTTCTTAACAAGCTTTTTCTTAACGACTTTTTTTACAACAGGCTTAACAACTTTTTTAACAAGCTTTTTAGGAGGAGTAACAAGGGCTATCTTAATCACTTTTGAGGGTGCTGGTTTTACTATCTTCTTTTGAGCAGGCATCATAAAATAGATAGCATATAACAGTACAAAGGTTAAACTGCTTAATAAAAAAGCATTAAAATAGCGTATTTTGGTCATTTTTTAGTGATAATCCCTAAATTTTCATATTCATTCTTTTTTAAAATATCTAAAATGAAAACAAAATTGTCAAACTTGGCATTTTTGTCAGAGTAGAGCAGAATAGGGTCTTTTTTATTGTGCTTTAAAAGCAGTTCTTCCACTTTGTCATGGGCTATCTTCTCTTTGTCAAAAAAAATCTCACCATTTTCTTTGATGGAAATTTTGAGGTCTTTTTTGGGTTGCTCTTTCATTTCACTTGAACCTTGTGGGAGGTCAAGCTTAATGAGTCCTGTTTGAATGAAAGAAGCTGTGGTTAAAACAATGACGAAAAGCACCAACATAATGTCAATAAATGGCACAACATTAATGGTGTCAAATTTTGCAGAGCGTCGCATTAGTTTGCCTTGTTATGGATAATCCACTTGTTGATGAGTACTTCCACTTTACGATTAAGATGGTTGTAAAAGAAAATCGCAGGAATGGCAACAATCAAGCCCATCGCTGTGGCTTTTAGGGCAAGGGCAAGTGAAGTCATAATGTTTTTGACATCCATGTCACCTGTTTGTCCCATTGTGTAAAAAGTAATAATAATTCCAAGTACTGTACCCAACAGCCCTATGTAAGGAGCATTTGCCCCAAAACTAGAGATAATAGAAAGATTATTGGTCACATCTATCTCTAAAGCCTCTACGGTTTTGTAGCGTCTTACATCGACTTTACGGTAGAAAAGTAGTCGTTCTATCCAAAAAAGAAGCGTTAAAAAGCTCATAAGTGCGAGTAGCCCTAATACTCCGTAATCAACAATGTCGCTCATTAATTTAATATCCATGATTTTCCCTCATTGTGTTATGTTATGAGTATTATAATCTAAAAAGATGAGAGGAAAATGAGTTT
>JALSQB010000006.1 GCA_026985655.1 Campylobacteraceae bacterium
ATAGTATAAGTTAATTTTGTAACAAAATTGTGTAATTTTACGAAGCTATGTTATAATGGTAAAAATAAATTACAAAATAGGATAAAAATATGTTTAAAAAAACAGTAATTAGTACCCTTTTAGCTTCATCTTTATTGCTAGCAGAGAGTGGTGGAGGTATTAATATTAATGAAAAAGATGTAGAGATTGAGGGGACGGTAGATTCAAGAAATTTACAAGCATTTCAAACAAGTAGTACAATCTTTTTAGCAGATTTTAATTTTTTAAATGCAGATAATCAAAAATTACTTGGTTTAGGAATGGCTGCTAATAATAAAATTGAAGGTCTTGTTGGCGTAGAAATGAGTTTCGGTGCAAAATTTATTTGGGCAGAGGCAGGAGAACATAATGATTTTACTTCATTTCCTCTAATGGCAAAAGTAAGATATACACTACCTCCATTGATGTTTTCTATTCCTCCTGTAGCAGTTGAAGCAAAAGGGCTTTATGCTCCAAGTGCATTAAGTTTTGGTGATTCTGAAGGTTATAGTGAATTTAGGGTTGCTGGAGATATTGAGATGATTGAGAATGTCAAAATTTATGCAGGATATAGAAATATTCATACCAAATACAATGGATTATCAAGAGATTTATTTAATAATGGTTTTTATGCAGGATTAAAAGCAACTTATTAAAATATAGATTATTTAGTCTTTAAAGGGATTCTTTCCCTTTAAAGACTATTCTACCGTTACAGACTTCGCTAAGTTTCTTGGCATATCAACATCATTTCCTAATCTTACTGAAATTTCAAGTGCTAAGAGTTGTGTTATGACCATCATCTCAAAAAATTCTAACATTGGGTGTGAGCTATAGCTTGTTTGTACAAAATCATCAGCTAAATCAAATGGCTCTGGTGAAATGGCTAATAGAGTAACATCTCTTGCACATAACTCTTCTACATTGGATTTAATTTTATCATAATGTAATGATTTTGGCATGAGTGCTATGGTGAAAAGCTCTGCATCAGCTAAGGCGATTGGTCCATGTTTCATCTCACCTGAGGGGTAACCTTCTGCATGTAAATAAGAAATCTCTTTGAGTTTTAATGCTCCTTCAAGTGCTAATGGGAAAAATAGATCTCTACCGATAAAGAAGAACCCATGCCCATGTAAATAGCGTTTTGAAAGACGGGTCATTTTATGATGGAGTTTATTATTGACAAGAAGTGCTTTAGGCGTTTGTCGCATGGCTAAGAGTTCTTTTTCTAAAGTCTCTTTGGAGATACTTTTTTTAACTTGAGCAACATAAATAGCTAACATCCAAAGTACCATGGTTTGTGTGGCAAATGCTTTGGTACTAGCAACCCCTTTTTCGATACCTGCACGAGTTAGCACAGCAGCGTCAGACTCTCGGACAATGGAAGAGTTATCTACATTACAAATACTTAAACTCTTCAGTCCAGCTCTTTTTGCCATTTTAAGGGCTTCAAGCGTATCAGCAGTTTCACCACTTTGAGAGATGGTAATAAAGAGGGTATCATCATGAAGTAGGGGTTCTTTATATCGAAATTCAGAGGCTATCTCAATTTGACATGGGATTTTAGAGAGTCGTTCAAAGAGGTAAGAGGAAGCCAGTGCTGAATGATAAGAAGTTCCACAAGCACAGATTTTAATATTAGAAATATTGTTAAATAACTCAGGGTTTAACTCTTCAAAATCAATTTTTTCATCGAGTACACGACCTATTATTGTATCGTGCATGACACTACTTTGTTCATAAATCTCTTTTTCCATGAAAAATCGGTAACCATCTTTTTGTGCTAAGGCTTTGTCTGTGGCTAAAGCTTGTTTAGTAAATGTTTTTTGACCATTGGCATCAAAAAGATAAACTTTTCCATGTCGTGCATAACCAAACTCACCATCTTCTAAATAGTAAACTTCTGTGGCTTTACCAATAATTGGGGTATCTGATGATGCAAAATAGACTTCATCTTCTTTAAATCCAATAAGCATAGGTGAACCATTTTTAGCAAAGTAAATGGTCTCTTCATCGGCTTCGGTAATAAGAAGAGTTGCATAAGCCCCCTCTAATTTCTCAATGGTCTCTTGAAATGATGCCCATGCATTATTATTAATTTTATGATTTTTTTCAAATAGATGGACAATAGTCTCCGTATCTGTTTGGCTTAAAAAGGTAACACCTTGGGATTGCAACTCTTTTTTTAATGCTTGATAATTTTCAATAATCCCATTATGTACCACAAAAGAGTAAGCTCCCATGTGTGGGTGAGCATTAAGTTCAGTGGGCTTTCCGTGGGTTGCCCAACGGGTATGCCCAATGGAGACACCAAAACCCTCACTAAGATAATCTTTTGTTTTTTCTCTAAGGTTTTTAAGTCGTCCTACTGCTTTAAAGTTTTTAAGTTGTTTATTTTCTATAATGGCAATACCCGCTGAATCATAGCCTCGGTACTCTAGTTCTTCTAATCCATCTAATAAAATCTCTTTTTTTTCATTTTTACCAAGGTAGCCTACTATTCCACACATCTGTTTAATTCTCCGTTAATTTTTTTATTATTGTATTGGTATTATTACAAAAGTTTCCATCTTTTTCGATTAAAAATAGGTCGTTTACTCTGTTCGATTTTGTATGGATTTTTGCTGAACTTATGTCAATGTTTAAGCCATCAAATAGATTAATGAGATAACTTAATAAGCCTTGTTGATTGGGACAATTTAGTTTCATAAGTGCATGTTCTTGGGAATGTTTACAATCTATAAAAATATTTTTTTCTAACACTTTAGGCTTCTTTAGTTCTAGGGTATGAACCTCTGTAAGTGCATTTATAAGTAGTTCATTGAGTGCAATATAATCACTCTCTTCAAGGGTCGTATTAAAGTCAATTCTAAAATATTTAATACCTGAAAAAATTTTGTAAATATCCATTTGGACAACTTCTAAACGAGAGAGTTTATGGAGAAGATAGCTAAGGTCTAAATTCTCTTTTCGTAAAATTTCAATGGTTAAAAAATTTTCATGGCTAAGGACAAAATCATATGCTTTTAATGCGTGTGCTTTTTTGACAATATTAACAACTCTTTGAGGGGTATTTTTTATAAAGAAGAGATCAGATTTAATATTGAGTGTTTTCTTTTGTAAACTTTTGGGTAGTTGCTTAAAGCTTTGAAGACGTTGGAGTTGCTTCTCTTTTTTCACTCTTTTTGTTGTTTCTTTTAAGAGTTTTACATTAGATATGGCTAAAGAGGCTTGTTTGTATAGCGTATTAATTAGTTTAGCACTAAAGTCATTGTAAATCTTCAAGCCTACACCATTCATGTCAGCATAGGTTAAAATATAGATATAATCAAGCTCTTTTTGCGTAGAAAAATGAGCAGAAAATTTTAAGATAACATGTTCAGAATAGAGATCTTCTCGTTGGGCAGTTATGCTCATAAGGGTATGGTACAAAATTAAATTTTTACCAATGCTTATTTGATTGGCATCAAAATTTAATCGTTTTGAGATGCCTTTAAAAAGTACAGTACCCACTTCTGAATGGTCTTTTTTGCGTCCCTTTCCTGCATCGTGAATGAGTACAACGGTTTTTATAAAGACTTTCTCTTTTAAACTTAGATTATCATAAAGTATCTTAACTCTTAAATCTTTGATATTCTCTAAGGCTTTAATACATTTTACCGTATGAATGCCCACTGCATATTGATGATAACCATCAAATTGTGGAAGATGCATAACCTTCTTTAAATAAGGAATAGCATGCCCTAAAAGTTTAGCATCTATAAGGGTTTCTAAAATAAGATGACTTTTGTCTTTTGCAAATATTTTATAGATTATTGTATAAATATCTTGGCTTGGGTTTAGGCTCTTATCATAAGTGTTAAGTGCTTTTAAAAAAGTTGGGTGAACAGGAAATTCCTCGTCTTTGGCTAAGGACATTTGCTCTAAAAGAGCATAAAAAGAACGCTCTTTTTGTGGTATCAGCATTTTTTCTTTGTCATAATAGTGACTTAATTCATCTATCCAAATTATACTATATAGTTTTATGGTTTTAAGACAAGAGATAACTTGTCGTGAGAATTGGGTATGTTTTTTGGCAGTATCATAGCCTAAATATTTTGCTACTTCAGGAATAAGGTCAAGTCTTAGCTGATCCTCTTTTTTACCACAAGCAAGATGCAAAGCAGAGCGAACTTTAAAAAGAAAATAGAGTGCCTCTTTAAACGCTTCATACTCTTTTCTTGTAATAATCTTGCCTTCAAGTTCAGAAATATGGTTGATGTTGTGTAGAATATTGCCAATCCAATAGACCAAGTTGGCACTCCTAAAGCCACCATCTCCCTCTTTTAAATTGGGTTCCATGGTTAAGGGATATTTGTTATGTAAGCTCTCTAGCTCTTCTATTTTAGCTTTAATAAATGCCTCTTGATTATCTTGACGGATACGATGCAGTTCATTTTGCGTTTCAGCCCAAAGTTGTTTAGAACCCTCAATAAAACGTGATTCTATCATGGAAGTTTTAATGGTAATGTCTGTTTGAGAGGCTTCAAAAAGGTCACTCACTTCATGGACACGGTGACCTAGTTTTAAACCAGCGTCCCACAAAATGTAAAGAATTTTCTCTATCATCTCTTGGGTATTGTAGCCTGGCACCTCTTTATAGACAATCATAAGGTCAATGTCAGAGTAAACACAAAGTTGCTCTCGTCCATAAGAGCCTAAAGCCAAGAGTGTAATGGGTAGGGTACTTTTTAGAGGCATGTAGGTTCCAAACATTGAACGCATAGCAACTTTATAAGCCATTTGTAAAATGCCATCTATTTTTCGTGTATGTTTGAGTAGAAAATTTTTACCATTGTTTTGGGTAAAACTCTCTTCTAGTGTTCCAAAATAGGTTTTAATCTCTTCTTTAAGCAGTTTAGAGATTTCAAAGTCAGAAGCGTTGTTAGAAAGTAGGGTTTCTATTTTAAATTTTAAATCTTTCATAAAGTTATCATAGCAATTTAATGTTAAGATTACACTATTAAATTATAAGAGATAAAAATGACGCATAAAGATTACCAAAAGAAGATAGAAATTTTAAAAAAATGGGCATTTGCCTACTATGTGGAAGACAATCCCATAGCGACAGATGAAGAGTACGATAAGCTCTATCATGAAGTGTTAGATTATGAAATAGCTAATCCAAATGAAGTGGCAGAGGACTCACCCACTAAAAGAGTAGGGGGTGTGGTAAGAGAAGAATTTAACAAAGCCACACACATTAAACGTATGTGGAGTATGGAAGATGTTTTTCAGACAGCAGAGGTACAAGAGTGGCTAGATAGAGTGGTTAAAAATGTGGGGGAAACCAAATACTTCTGTGAGCCAAAGTTCGATGGGGCGAGTATGAATCTACTCTATGAAAACGGCTCTTTGGTTCGTGCCATTACACGAGGTGATGGGGTCATTGGAGAGGAGGTAACGGACAATGTTCGTACCATTCGTTCTGTGCCATTAAGCATAAACTACAAGGGTCAAATAGAAATTCGAGGTGAAGTAGTCATTCGTAAAGATGATTTTGAAATCATTAATAAAGAGCGAGAAAAAGAGGGGGAAAGCCCCTTTGCCAATCCACGAAATGCAGCAGCAGGAAGT
>JALSQB010000007.1 GCA_026985655.1 Campylobacteraceae bacterium
TAGTTTAATTGTTCGAATGACATTTCTTTCCCCTTAGATTTTGATATTATCATAATTTTACTATTACAATATCTTGATTAGATACGAATTTTTTAATTATTTTGCACCTTTTGTCCATTTTTGAACAAAATATAGGGGTCAGGTGATAACGATAACTCATTTCCTACTCCTCTTCACCACACCATACACAGCAGGTTGGGATATACCTAACACTTTAGCAATCATATGCTGAGAATATCCTTTGTCTATTGCTTTAAGTATCTGTTTATTTCTCTCTTTTATGTCATTAATATTTTTAAGACTGTTTCCATTCACATATCCATAAGTATTAACCCCACCATCAAACCCAATAGGGTTACTTTGAATATAACGTCCAGTAACAGGATTATAATCACGGTTTATATTATAATGAGTAGAAGTTTCGGCGTCAAAGTACTGCCCAGGAAATCTAAGGTTAAAGTTAATATCGCCACTCCAAACGGTTTACTTTCCCATTTCCAAACAATCTGTGTATTACTGTCATTGGTAGCGACTCTTCCATTTGTGTCATACGCTCTTGTATGTTTTGAACCATCTGCATATTCATAACTTTGCAGTCCATTGTCATTGGTTTTGATATTTTTTATAAATGGTGTGCCATCTATACTAATACTCACAAGTTCCCCTTTATCATCATAACCATACCCTATAACTTTCCCACTAGGGTAAGTCTGTGTGGTCATTCTATCATATTCATCATAAGTGTAGCTTGTGGTAAAGCGTTGGTTTGCTATAGTTTGGGTTTTTTGTATGCGTTACCACGGAGACCGTGGTAATGAGGGAAAACTGGAGTTTCATCATAATGGAAAGGGTAATATTTTATTGATGTCTCTATTGAGTACTGAAGGCTGTAAATAAATCATCTATTTTTTCCTTAGTAATTATAATGCTATTTGTACGCATAGCTGGAGTAATCCCATGAGACAAAGAACCTGTTCTTGTAACCTTTAATCTTAAATCTTTTACCTTTCTAATATCTTCCATGTGAGCTAAAGTTTTAGTTTTCGTAGGATAAAAATAAGTATAGATAAAACGATGAGAATTTTCTTCTACTAATGGACAAAAATTTATCTCACTTGGAGCATATAATCCTCCCTCTATCTGTACTTCTTGTCCAAGACCTTTATTGGTTTTATAATCTGTTAAGATTTTATCTTTTGAGGAAAATACAATCTCTAAAAAAATATTAGATTTTAATTTAAAATATTTATTCTGCAAAGGAACAGTGGTGACACATCGGTCTATCTCATCAGTTAGACCTTCTGGACTTCCCATATTTTTAATATATTTATGGGTTAAATATTTCTTTTCTATACTTTCCTTACTAATTAACGATAGTTTTTCTAATTTAATAGCCTTTTTATTTTTAATTAAACATCCATTAAGTAAAAAAACTAATAATATACTTGTTAATATTTTTTTCATTTCCTCGTTCCCACGTTGTACGTGGTAATGCATATCACAATTCGACATGGCTTTACACTCCAAATTTTTTCATAAACAATAATACAAGAAAAAAGATAAAAGATGAGTAGAAGTATATATGCCTGATACTACCTTTAGCTCTATATTGGGTGACGACAGGGATTAACGATTGTATTATTCAGATGAAATTATGGATGTCTTCTGTTTATTATGAGCCTATGTAGAGATACTGTAGGGTGTATTTGTTATTTTCTTAGCTCATTCCCATCCGTCCTCGGTGGGAATGCATATGAGAGTAGCAATAACAAAACCAATCTCTTAAAATAATAAGCTACAATAGCCAATGGGAAGAAGCAGATACAAACGAGCCAAAATATAACTAAATCATATCTAAAAAAGATTAACTCTCCTCCTCAAAAAACGCCATCAACAACTCCCTATCAATTGTATGTTTTGCTCCTTTGTAGAGGTTCTCTTCTAAAAGATTTAAGGCATCAGCCACTACTTTACTGCTTTTGCTGTGAGGTAATAACAACTCAAATAAGGCTCTGTCATCTTTGGCTTTGTGAATGGCTTTTACGATGTCACGCTCTTGTTTTTGTTCTTTGTTTTTTAGCGTCAAAAAGCCATACATCGCTCCTAGACCTAAAAGAAAACCTAAGAGTAAAAAGAGGTACTTAACATAACTCTGCTCTTGCACTACTACGGTTTGAGATGTTGGGCTTGATGCTTTTTCTTCTTTTTTGCTAGGGGTAATGGCTACTTTGTTGCTTGGACTCATCTCAATCTTTGCAGGACTCATTAGCCCTTTTTTGCCTCCTGTGACTTCAATCTCAATGGGTTTGGTGCTTATGGTTTTGACCTTTTGCGTTGTTTTGTCAAAAAACTTTAAACTCAAAGCAGGAATGGTGAAATTTTGGTCGCCAATAAGGGCGATTTTTTGGCTAAAGATATTGTGCTTTTGATGAGAAGTTACTTTAGGTTCATCGGCATAGACAATGGCATTGGGCAAGTTGAGTTCAAACTTTTTCACATCGTCAATGTTCCCCTCACCCTCAACGCTAATGCTTAGATTGACAGGTTTATTGGCAATAACTTTTTGCTTATCGACCGTGGCATTGATGTGAAAGTCACCATAGAGTTCCACCCCATTGGGTAAGGCATTGACTGTTAGTTTTAGAGCATTGGAGTAGATTTTTCGCCATCGTAACTGTTGTCCAAAGAGTGAACCACCAAAAAATGGGTCATTGAATGCTCCTCTTTGTTGTCGTCTATCGACTTGACCAATAAGTGCTTCAATGGCAGGGAGTTCAAAACTACCCGACTTTTGAGGAAAAAACTGATAGTGTCCTGTCTCGACAATATAATCGCCCTCTCTGCTTTGGTCAATCTTATCTACTTTTTTCACCCAAAAGTTTTCAAGTTTAGGTTCACCTAATTGTACTTTTTTGACTCCTGCGTTCATTTTGTATTTGAGTTTGACACTAATGTCAATGGGTTCACCCACATAGGCTGTTGTTTTGTCAGCCCCAATCTCCACCACAAAAGGTTCACCATTTTTACTCGCTGTGGGTTTAACAACTTCAACTTTGACAGCTTGGGTTTTGACCACTTTACCATCTATTTTAAAACTCAAAGGGGCGATGGTCATCGACTTTGTAGGGCGAAAACGGTAACTTTGAGAGATGCTACGTGTTTGGTGCATATTGACAATGCTAATAGATTCAGAGCGTGAGGTTCCCTCCACAGGAACGCCATTAATCTCTGAAATTGTCGGAAACTCAATATTGTCTCCCTCAGCCATAATGACAAAATTGGTCGCATCACCTTTATAGACGGCTTGGGGTTCTACTTTTGTGAGTACCTCTGCAAATATTATTTGGGTGCTAATGAGTATAAAAAATAATTTACCAAGGGTTTGTTTCATTGCGTTTTTCTCCTTTGTTTGGAAGAGGTATCATTAAGGTATTGACCCCTCTTTTGTTTAACATTTTTTGCCATTTACGCTCTTCCATCTTTGAAATGGGCGTGTTTTTTTGAGCTTGGGCGGTGGCTTTAGCCTCTTGTTGCTTCTCTTTTTCTTTCTCTTTTTTCTCTTGCTCTTTATCTTTTTGCTTTTGAGCCTCTTTTTTCTTTTGTGCTTCTTGCTTCTTCTGCTCTTCTTTTTTTTGAGCATCACTCTTTTTATCTTTAGGGTTCATAGGCTTGTTTTTTTGGGCATCTTTTTGCTTGTCAGAATCTTTGCCACCCTCTTTTTGTTTTTTGTCTTGCTCTTTTTTGTCTTTATTTTTTTTATCTTTATCTTTTTGCTTCTTGTCGTCTTTTTTATTATTTTTTTTGTTCTGCTTTTTCTTCTGCTTTTTCTTCTGCTCTTTTTTCTTCTTTTTTAAGAGTTCTAAGTTATGTCGAGCATCGGCATCTTCTTTGATTTTGAGTGCCTTTTCATACGACTCAATCGCTTCATCTATCTTCTTTAGTTGGGCGTAACTGTTCCCCATATTGTAAAGCTTTTTAAAACTTAGCTTCTCACTTTTGACCTCACCATACTTCGCAAGTGCCTCTTTGTAGTGCTTTTGATGATACAAAGCATCAGCTTCATTAAATCGTGCCTCATCACCCTCTAGGTTCTGATACAATTTTTCAGCTTTTGCATACGCTTTATTGTCGTAGGCTTCTTGGGCTTTTTTTACGGTGAGAAAGTCAAAGAGTGAGGCATTTGCCCCCACACTTAGTAGGGTAACAATGATGAACTTCTTTATCATTTTTGACTCCTTTTAAAGGCTAAATTGAGCGAAAAGAGTGCCATAAAGAGAAGAAAAATCGCCCCCATTAGTGGGTAGTAAAAAAGCTCTTTTCTATCTTTAATGGTACTTATCTGCTCCTCTTTGGCTTTAAATTGGGCTTGAATGGTATCGACCAAATGGTAGATGTCCTCTTTTGCCAAAGCGTAGTTGAGGTATGCCCCACCTGTTTGCAGGGCAAGGCTTTTAATGTTGTCGGTTCTTTTGACCACCACAATGTCGCCATTTTTATCTTTTAAGATGCCTGTTTTTTCTTTAATCACGCCCCCTTTTGTTGTACCAATATTATAGATGTAAACCACAATATTGTGGGCTTTAGCATAGGCTATCTCTTTGTCAAAACTGCTTTGGTCACCCCCATCGGTAAAGAGGAGTAGAATCTTCTTTTTCTCTTCACCAAACATCTCATTGGCAGAGGAGAGTGTGGCTAAAATATCTGTTCCTGCTAAAGAGAGGTACTCGGGCTTCATATTGTTACTTAAGAAGCGTAAGGTGTTAAAATCTTCGGTCAAAGGCGAGATGAGAAAAGTTTGTGAACTAAAACCCATCAATGCCACTTTGGCATTTTTAAAACGTGTTAAAGCATCTAAAAACTTCTTCTTTGCCAAGGCAAAACGGGTGGGGTAAACATCGTTAGCAAACATCGACTTGGACATATCAATCCCCACAATGACATTGATAAAACTTGACTTTACTTTCACCTCACCATTGTCAATTTGTGGACGTGCAAGTGCCACAATGACCAATGCCATAGAGAGTAACATTAGGCTACTTCTAAAGGTTTGCGAGAGCATTGTGCTTTTAAGCTCAACCCTAGAGCGTACTGATTTAGAAAAAACACCCTTTAACGCATCGCCTCTTTGACGGATTAAATACGCCATTGGCAGAAGCAGTAGCAGTAACCACAAAAATTCACTGTTATTAAAACTCAACATCTCTACTCCTTATTGGCTACCACAAAGTAGCTCACATAAAAGAGCAATCCTAAGGCGAGAAGATATTGGAAAAAATAGGTTTTTTTCACATATTTGTCTGCCTTAATCTCACTCTTTTCCAGTTTGTCTATGGTGGCATAAATCGCTTTGAGTTTCTCAACGCTGTCACCTTTAAAGTAGCGTCCTCCTGTGGCTTTGGAGATTTGACGCAGAGGTCTTGGGTCAAAATCTTGCCCCTCAACGCCCACACCTACCGTATAGACTTTAATGCCGTACTTTTTAGCCGTGTTAATCGCCA
>JALSQB010000008.1 GCA_026985655.1 Campylobacteraceae bacterium
ACGGCGTGAGCTTTTAGCACGAATGAAAGCGTGGTTAGACTTAAAAGTGTTTGGGGTTGAGCCTAAGTTTTATGGGGAGAAAGTGAAAGTGACTTACAAAAAGTAAACCGTTCCACCGTGTTGGTGGAAATAGGTGAGTTTATTTATGCTCTATTTGTTGGATATTACTTTTCTCATTAGCAACATTTGTACTGCTTGAACCAAAGACTTTAGACACAATGCTTTTTAAGCCTGTTTCATTGGCTTCATATTCGCGTTCTGCTTCTTGTAAAGAGTTCTCCCAAGCTGTTGAAAACCCAGGGGCTTGTGACATCATCTTTCTTAATGCAGCATCATAAATATTTAAGAGTCTAAGTTCAGCACGACCTGGTTTTTGGTTGAGTGTTTGAACTGAAATTCTAAGGTTTTCATTCTCTTTTTTAACCTTTTCAAGTTCTGTAACCAAGTTGGCACTACCTGTGCTGGTAATCTTCATCTGTCTGTCTAAATGCTCTTTGTAGTCATTGAGCTCTTTTTTATGCTTTCTAATGGTTAGTAAAGATTTTAAATAGCTAGCAATTGCTCCAAAAACAATACCCACAATAATCAATAAAATTGTTTCAGCCGTAAATTCAAAGTTCATGTCTATCTCCTTGTGATAATTTTTATGATTATAGCATAAAGATAACTTAGAGGTAAGAACAACAGTAATCGACCATAGTTTTAGCTTCTACTTGAAACTTAGAGTTAGCAGGAACATTAAAGCTTTCGCCTGCATTGGCTGTTTTCCACTCATCTGTGTCAGCTAACTTATACGCCAATTCACCAGAAGTAATCTCCATAAGTTCAGCTGATTGTGTACCAAATTCGTACGAACCCTTAGCCATAAATCCTAAAGTTTTTGTGCTTCCATCAGCAAAGTGAATGGTTCTACTTGTAACATCTCCATTAAAATAGGAATTACCTGAGATTGCTACACTTACATTGTCAAATTTCATTTTTATCCTTCGTTTTATGATTTTCAAGCATTATAACATTTTTGGAGCTAAAAATGTTATAATGCTTGAAACAGCTTCTAAAAATAAAAAGGTTTTGATGGAATGAAATTGGCATTTATAGGCGATATTGTAGGTAAACCTGGGCGAGACATGATAGCTAAACATCTACCTAAACTACGTGAAGAGTATGGTTTAGATTTGGTCATTGCTAACTATGAAAATGCTTCTCATGGTTTTGGATTGAGTAAAAAAAATTGTGAAGAGCTTTTGGGTAATGGTATTGATGTCATGACAGGAGGAAACCACTCTTGGGATAAAAAAGAGGTTTTTTTACTCTATAAAGATTATCCTTTAATCCGTCCGATTAACTACCCACGAAAAAGCCCAGGTGAGGGTCTTATAAAGGTCAATGTTTTAGCTTATGAAGTGGCTATCATTAATGTAATGGGGCATTATACTATGCCGATGGTAGATAATCCTTTTGTGCTAATAGATGAGGTAGTCGATGAACTTAAAGCCGAGGGAATTAAACATATTGTGGTTGATATACACGCTGAAGCCACGAGTGAAAAATTAGCGATGATGCACCTTTTAAAAAAGCGTGTTTCTGCACTGTTTGGAACACACACGCATGTCGGAACAGATGATTTAATAGTTGTTGATGGTTGTTGTTATGTGAGTGATGTAGGGCTAACAGGTTGTCGCGATGGGGTCATTGGAATGCAAAAAGATGTCCCTTTAAATAGATTTTTAACAGGTATTGGTGGGCATTATGACATTGCCAAAAAATGTCAAGCCATTTTTCAGTTAATTGTTTTTGAATTGGATAATGAGGGACGAGGCGTAAAGGCTCAAAAAATCAAGATTTATGACAATGGAGAAGTGCGAAAGTTTGATGCGAGAATGGAGAAATATTAGTATCTGTTTTTAAAAGTTTATTCATCTTTTAACCCTTTTTCGCTATAATCGCCACCATATTTCACGGAGTTTTTTAACTTCGTATTCAAAGGATGACTTTGCAAGGTAAAGTTTGGAAATTCGGTGACCATATTGACACCGATTTAATTATTGCAGCGAGGTATCTTAACACCTCTGAGCCAAGTGAGTTGGCAAAGCACGTTATGGAAGATGCAGACCCAGAGTTTGTTACAAAAATGAGTGAAGGTGATATTATCGTAGCAGGTGAAAACTTTGGTTGTGGTTCGAGTCGTGAACATGCTCCCATTGCATTAAAATCTGCTGGAGTGGCTGCCATTATTGCACCTACTTTTGCAAGAATTTTTTATCGAAATGCATTTAACATGGGTTTACCTATTTTTGAGCTTGAAGAATCAGCCCAAATCAGTGAAGGTGATACGGTCAAAATAGACATGCTCAAAGGTGAAGTAATTAACATCACACAAGCAAAAACGTATAAATTTTTACCAATTCCTGCTTTTATGCAAGAGTTGGTTGATGCAGGTGGGCTTATTGCTTTAGCCAAAAAAGAAATAGCAGAAAGTAAGGCGTAAAAATGGGAAGAAATTATAAAGTAGCTGTCATTAAAGGTGATGGAATTGGTCCAGAGATTATTGATGAAGCAGTTAAAGTTTTAGATGCACTTTCAGCTAACATGGGTTTCAATTTAGAATACGAAGAGCTTCTTATGGGAGGTTCAGCACTTGATGTTACAGGTGTTCCTTTACCTGATGAGACTATTCAAGGGGTTAAAAAGTGTGATGCTGTTTTGTTTGGAGCAATTGGTGGACCAAAATGGGACAATGTTGAGCGTCATCTGCGTCCAGAGTCTGGGCTTTTAGCCATTAGAAAAGAGATGGGAACTTTTGCCAACTTGCGTCCTGCTATTGTCTATGATGAATTGGTTAATGCCTCAACACTTAAAGCCGATGTGGTTAAAGGTGTAGATATTATGGTAGTTCGTGAGCTTACAGGAGGTATCTATTTTGGGCAACCAAGAGAACTTCTTGAAGAGAGTGCATACAATACCATGGTTTACACACGTGATGAAGTAGTACGCATTGCCCACGTTGCTTTTGAGATTGCGATGAAACGTGACAAGAGAATCTGTTCAGTAGATAAAGCCAATGTACTTGAAGTGAGCCAATTTTGGCGTGAAACAGTCATTGAAGTAGCTAAAGAGTATCCAGAAGTGGAATTGACTCATATGTACGTAGATAATGCAGCGATGCAACTTATTAGAAATCCAAAACAGTTTGATGTTATCTTAACAGGAAACATTTTTGGTGATATTCTCTCTGATGCTGCTTCTATGCTTAGTGGTTCTATTGGATTACTTCCAAGTGCCAGTACAGGAAAAGGGGTTGGATTATATGAACCAATTCATGGTTCTGCTCCAGACATTGCTGGTCAAGGTATTGCTAACCCATTAGCGACGATTTCATCTGCTTCTATGATGT
Source organism: Campylobacteraceae bacterium (assembly GCA_026985655.1). Taxonomy (GTDB): domain Bacteria; phylum Campylobacterota; class Campylobacteria; order Campylobacterales; family Sulfurovaceae; genus UBA1140. The sequence continues at coordinate 3,395 of JALSQB010000008.1, forward strand.
TGCGTTATGCTTTAGGTGAAGAAGATGCTGCTGATAAGATTGATGATGCCATTAAAAAAGCATTATCACAAGGGTATCGTACAGGAGATTTGGGTGCGTATGATGCTAAAGAAGTATTATCATGTTCTCAAATGGGTGATGTTATCGCCAAATTTGTTTCAAAATAAATAAGGTGCAATTTATTGCACCTTATTGTACGCTTACTCTTCTTCCTTCAAAGGTTTATCAACTGCTTTAGCAATTACTTCAACATAACATTCTGTCCACCCATCAGCAACGACAGAATTTAACTTAGTTGCAATCTCTTCAAATGTACATTCAGAAGCTAAATCAGCACTCTTTCCAAATTGACAATCAAAATCCCAATACATGGTTTTTTTGTTTGGTAAATCTTTTTTCTTTTCACGTTTTACATATTTACGCAGTTCATTTTTAATGGCATCTACGGCTCTATCAGGTTTTATTCGCTCTTGTTCTATTTTAAACACTTTTTTCACTAAGGTGACCTTTGTAGGTTAATTTTTGGTATTATATCTAAAAAGCAAAAAGATAAGAAAAATGAAAATAACATTAAGTTTAAGTGGTGGAGGATTACGAGGGGCTGCTCATGTGGGTGCAATTAAGTTTTTAGAAGAGCAAGGTGTGGAAGTAACAGCTATTTCAGGCTCTAGTGCAGGGGCAATTGTGGGACTTTTTCTAGCCAATGGACTAAAGAGTGATGATATGTTAGATTTTTTACAAAATTTAGAAAAAAAAGAGCTGTTTGTTTGGGCAAATGGAGATATTGGGCTTTTTAAGATGGAAAAAGTGGAGCAGAAGCTAAACGAGATTTTAAAGGTAAAAAGTTTTGACGAATTAAAAATTCCTTTTCATATTTGTGTAACAAACATTGCCACAGGAGAGAGTGAATACATTAACAAAGGCAGTCCCATTGAATATACCGTAGCATCTTCGACCATTACACCTCTGTTTAGAGCAAAAAAGATTGGAGAAAAGAGTTACATAGATGGTGGATTTTCAGATAATTTACCCGTGAAGCCAATCTTGGAATATCCTCAAAAAAATTTAGCCATTAACATTAACCCTTTACGTGGTGAAGCACTAGATTCTTTTAAATCTTTAATGATACGTTCTATTCTTATTATGATTCGTTCAAACTCTATGCCTGCTAAAGAACTCACCGATGCTTTTTTTGAGGTTAAGGGTGTGGCAAACATGCATCTGTTTGATTTTTCTGAAATAGAGAGTGCCTATAATGCAGGATATAATGAGTTAAAAGAACAATGGGCAGAGTTATCTAAAAAGTTGATATAATTTCATAATATATACTATAGTAGGATAAAGATGAAAAAGCGTGTAAGAGTATTAATAGATTGTAACGATGCCAAAGGTTTGGTTTATAAAATTTCAAAAGTTTTTTATGATAGAGGGTTAAATATTGAAAATAACCGTGAATTTGTTGATAAAGAAGCAGGTAAATTTTTTATGCGTACGGTAGTGACAGGTGATTTTGAAATTGCTGAACTAGAGAATGAATTGAAAAAGATAGCACCTCTTGATGCAACTTTACGGGTAGTCGAACCAAAACGTAAAAAGATTGTTATTCTAGTGACTAAAGAGGCACATGCTTTAGGAGATATTTTAATCCGTCACGAATCTGGAGAATTAGATGCAGACATTGAAGCAGTGATTGGTAACCATGACACTTTAGAACCTTTAGTACGCCGTTTTGATATTCCTTTCTTTCATGTCTCGGCTGAAGGAATGAGTAGAGAAGCACATGAAGTAGAAGTTATGAAAATTATTGATGAACAAAAATTTGACTATATAGTGTTAGCAAAATACATGAGAATTCTAACCCCAAGCTTTGTTAAATCATATCCTAGACAAATTATAAATATTCATCACTCATTCTTACCTGCTTTTATTGGGGCTAATCCATACAAACAAGCACATCAAAGAGGAGTCAAGATTATTGGGGCTACGGCTCACTATGTAACTGATGATTTAGATGAAGGACCAATTAT
>JALSQB010000009.1 GCA_026985655.1 Campylobacteraceae bacterium
AACCTCACCTCTAAAGCTACCAATACCGTGTGCAAGGTTTCTCACTTTTTTAAAGCCTAAGGTAGCCATTGCTTGTTGAACTTGGTATGAACGACTTCCTGAAAGACAATAAACAATAATCTCTTCATTTTGTTTCTCATTAAATGCTTCAATCCCTGCATAAAAATTTGAAGTAGGTACTAAAGCATCTGTTCCTACGATGTGTGCTTGGTCATATTCCATCTTTTCACGTACATCAATAAGTGTAAAATTAATCATTTTGAGGTTTCTTGCTTCAATTAAAGAAGCTAACTCTTCACCATCTAATTGGTCTTTCATTAAAAGTATTTCAGCTTCATCTTGTGTTAATCCACGAGAGTGAGCATGCACTACTTCCTCAATTTTTTCACTTTTTTTTTGAGCTTCTGCAAACTCTGGGGTACAGAAAATTCCACAATGACACATACCATCTTCAGGAATCTCTTTTTCAATGGCTGGTTTACAAGGACAGATTCTATTGTCTGCTGCTTTTTGTTCCTCTTTTGTCTCACCCTCAACCATAAAACATGGACAGTAACGTTTTCCGTAAATGAGTTTATTACGTGCTAGACCCATTCTAACACCTTCATTAACATCTTCATTAGGGTTAGGAACCCAACCTCTGCTCTCATAAACTTTGTTTACAAACTTTTCAGTTTTTTTAAGTTCTGTTTGAAACTCTTCTGACTTCATATCTATTGCTTGCATTGTTATCCTTTAGGTGCAAATTATTTTGAATAATACTATAATAGAGTTAATTCTTACTACTATTTTTCTCTAAGAGAACATCTTTCATTAAAATATTTAATTGCTGAAACATTTTTTTGGTTTTGTTTAAATCTATTTCAAACTTGTCATCTGAAATATCAATCCCAATATCTCGGCTAAAATTAATATCTGCCTTATCAATTTTGTATTGAATCTCATCAGCTTTACTGTGCATCTCTATTTCCATCTTTTTGATAAAGTTTTTACTTTTATTAAAATCGATACTGATTTTTTCATTTTCAATATTGAGACCTAGTTGATTTAATAAATCTTTTGGTTTAGTTTTTTTTGACACATTTAGTTCACTTTTTACTTCACTATTTTTTTGAGGCACCGATTTATTTTCAACATTGTCACCACATCCAACATAAAAAATGAGAGGAAAGATAGCTATTAGTAGGGTTTTATTCATTATTTGTCCTTTATTATGATTAGTTTTATAACTATTATAACAAAAAAAACAATAGTTAGTAATTGTGACATTAAAACTCATTTATTAACCCATTTTTTCATATAATTCCACAATTACTACACAATCTTCTTATAAATTTATAAAATCAAAAAAGGAAGGTTTAATTTTGAAGATAAAAAGAATAACTGCTCAAATGAAAATATTAGGGAGTTTTTCACTAAAATCACTCCTCTTGGCACCATTTTTTACAGCTTGCGTCAATCAAAGTAACTTAACCCCAACTTCTCCACCACATCAAGAATCAAATCAGACAATCACTAAAGAATCCAATCAAACAACA
>JALSQB010000010.1 GCA_026985655.1 Campylobacteraceae bacterium
TTAGAAGTTTCAGCAAACTTAGAAGAAGAAAATTGGATAGAAGAGACACCCAGTGAAGAGATATTAGAAACAGCCAAAGCCTTTTTAGGGGTTAAATATGTTTGGGCAGCCAATGGACCTTCTGCTTTTGATTGTTCTGGGTTTACAAAATATGTTTTCAAACAAAATGGCATTGATTTACCTCGCTACTCAGGAAGTCAAGCTACCATCGGTGAAAAAATTGATTTTGAAAACTTACAAATAGGAGATTTAGTCTTCTTTGATACGAGTAAAAAGTTTAAACATAAAGTAAACCATGTGGGTATTTATATTGGTGAACATAAATTTATTCATGCAAGTTCGGCAAAGAAAAAAGTTATTATTACTTCATTTGATAAAAAAAAGTACTATAAAAATAAATTTTTATATGCTAGAAGAGTTACTAAAAATCAAAATATCGCTTTAAATATGATGCCATCTAAATAAAAAAGTTCAATCCATTTAAGCCCCTTTTCTTAACAGAAAAGAATAAAAAATAAGTATATCTTTTTTTTATAATATATGTTAAACTACATTAAAGAGTTTTTCATATAAAGGGTTTAAAATGTTAAGAAAATTATATAAGTCCCTTGGGCTTACACTACTACTCCTTCTTCTTTCAGCGTGTTCTTTACTCTCTCCTTTTAAAGAGGGAGATGGCACAAAAATTATAGGAACGATTACTTATGATAGAGTTCCTCCAAAGGTAGGCTATATTGGTTCGGCTCAATTAGACTATGCTTCTACCTATCAAGAGAGCGCAAAAAACATTGTGGTTAAAGCACTGGATTCTGATGGTCAAGTTCTTACAGAAACTACTACTAATAATAGAGGAGAATACACACTCTATGTTCCTAAAAATACTGATGTAAAAATACGTGCTTATGCCCGAATGCTCAAAAAAGATGTTTGGGATTTAGTTGTTGTTGATAATACCAATTTAAAATCTATGTATGTTATAGAGGGGAATTTACACAACAGTGGTACCGATACCAACAAAAGAGACCTACACGCTACATCAGGTTGGGACGGGTATGCTTATTCAGGAACACGGAGTGCAGCACCTTTTGCAATTCTTGATAGCATTAATACCATTATGCAAAAAATGCTTAGTGCTAATCCTGATATTGTTTTTCCTCAATTGACGGTAAATTGGTCAGTAGATAATGTATCAGTAGGAGGTGATCCGACATTGGGTCAAATAGGAACTTCTAGTTATACAGCAGATAATGGAGAGATGTGGATATTGGGTGATGCCAATAGTGACACAGATGAATATGATGACCATATTATCATTCATGAATGGTCACACTTCTTTGAAGATAAATTTTCACGTTCTGATAGCATTGGTGGCATGCATTCCTCAGGAGATGCTTTAGACATTCGTGTAGCATTTGGAGAGGGATTTGCCAATGCTATGTCAGCCATTGCGACAGACAATCCTCTCTATTTTGATACCTCAGGATACAATCAATCTTCAGGTTGGTCGATGAATATAGAATCCGACCCTGCTCAAAACCCAGGGTGGTTTTCTGAGGCATCCGTTCAAAGAATTCTTTATGACCTCTATGATGCTAACAATGAAGGCTTAGACCAACTTAGTATGGGCTTTACTCCTTTGTATGATGTTATGGTTCATCAAGAACGAAATAGCAAAGCTTTTACCAGTATTTTTAGTTTTATTAGTGCTTTAAAATCACAAAACAGTGGCGATGCCAATGCCATAGACCAAGTAGTGCGTTCTGAACAAATTAGTCCTATTCATGATGCTTACGGAAGTCAAAGAAGTAACCAAGCAAATGGTGTTTTTACTACACCTGTTTATCGTACGCTTCAAGTTGGAAAAGCACTTGTTCAGTGTAATAAAAATGCTTATGGGGTTTACAACAAATTGGGAAACCGTACTTTTATGACGGTACATATTAACAAAAGTGGTGTCTATACTTTCTCTGCCCAACCCTATGGTGCTTCTTATGGTGACCCAGATATTGTACTTTATGAGACTAAGTATCCTTATGAGATTAAAGGAATGTCACCACTTGAAGGACAAAACAGTGACTCTTTTGCCATGGAGTTAGACAAAGGTAATTATATGCTAGAAGCGTATGATAACTCTTTTGGTAATAGTTGCTATAGCATTTCAGTAAGACAAGGGTATGACGCTTCAACAGTAGGTAAGATGAGCAAAGCAACAAATAATCGTAAACCTACTTTAAATAATACACGTCGTCCAGAACGAAGACCTATCTCAAAATAAAGGAAAAATTTATGAGAACTTTACTACTAATAACCACAAGCCTATTTTTAACGTTAGGCTTAAATGCAAAAGAGATAAGCTCAAACTCAACCGTGGGTCAATATGCCAAACCAGGTGCAGCGATTGATATGAAATATACCTCACAAAAAGTTGATGCGAATGAAGCATCAGATGTTAATATTACTTTGACTTCAACCATTCCTAAAGGCACAATTTCAGTTGAGATGGATTTAGATAAGGAGTTAATTGCTCTAGGTGGTTTTGAAAAGACTTTTAACTTTCAAGTAACTTCTAGAAATGAAGCATTCACGATTAATTTACAAGTAAAATCTCAACATATTGGACTCTACTATATTCGTTTATTGAGCAAAGTTGATCAAGGGTATGGTGTAAAGACACGTGCCTTTGCCATTCCTATTTATGTGGGGGAAGAGAAAGATATTAAAAAACATAGAAGCAATATGCAGATGAAAGCGTTAAGCAATGGAGAAAATATTTCTCTCTCTAAAGCCGTTGAAACCATTAGTATCATAAAAGAGAAATAATAAGGTTTTAAAAAAATATCGGTATAATACGCGACCTCATTCTCTATGAGTAAACTATATGAAAGGATTAATAATGCCAAAAATGAAAAGCGTTAAAGGTGCTGTAAAGCGTTTTAAAGTTAAAAAATCTGGTAAAATCAAAAGAGGAACAGCGTTTCGTTCTCACATTTTGACCAAAGTAGATGGTGCACATCACCGTGCGAACAGAAGTGCTAAATATATTAGCAAAGCTGATGCTGCCAACATTAAAGAGATGATTAACTAATTTTAGTTTTATCTTCAACAAGCAATAACTCCTAATATTAGGACAAGTTCATTTTAGATTTAAAATCAATAAAAATGACACCAATGCTAGAAAATAGCACACAGGTAAAGGAAAAACATGAGAGTAAAAACAGGTACGGTAAGAACCCGTCGTCACAAGAGACTATTAAAACAAGCTAGAGGATTCTACTCAGGTAGAAGAAAACACTTTAGAAAAGCTAAAGAGCAGTTAGAGCGTTCATTAGTTTATGCTTATAGAGACAGAAGACAAAAGAAAAGAGATTTCAGAAGACTTTGGATTGTTAGAATCAATGCAGCTGCAAGACTTAATGACATGAATTACTCAACATTTATGCATGGTCTTAAAGTTGCCAACATTGAACTTGACAGAAAAATTTTAGCTGACATGGCGATGAATGCTCCTGAAGCATTTGCAAAATGTGCAGAAGCTTCAAAAGCTGCACTTTCAGCGTAATCTTTTTTACTATTTGAGGAGTTTCTCCTCAAATATCTTCACATTTACTTCACATTATAAAACATTCATACCTTAACTATATTAAGTAATATTAAGATATAATTTTATATATTAAAAATAAAAGGGAAAAAATGACTTATACTATACCT
>JALSQB010000011.1 GCA_026985655.1 Campylobacteraceae bacterium
TTGTTTTATCAAAAATTCTATTTAAAAATAGAAAGTAATACACCAGCAGCAACAGCTGAACCAATAACACCTGCCACATTTGGACCCATGGCATGCATTAGTAAAACATTACCTGGTTTCTCTTCTGCACCAACTTTAGATACAACCCTAGCTGACATAGGTACAGCAGATACTCCTGCTGCACCAATGAGTGGATTGATAGGCTCTTTAGAAAACTTGTTCATAAGTTTTGCCATAAGAACACCCATCGCTGTACCTGCTGAGAATGCTAAAAGACCAATAATCATAATTCCTAAACTCTCTAGTACCAAGAACTTATCGGCAGCGAGTTTTGAACCAACACCAAGTCCTAAGAAGATAGTAACCGTGTTAATAAGTGAGTTTTGCATGGTATCACTCAATCTATCAACAACACCACTCTCTTTGGCAAAGTTACCAAAGGCAAATGCACCAATAAGAGGCGTAGATTCTGGTAAAATCATAATAGACAACATAAGTACAACAATAGGGAAGATTAACTTCTCTAATTTATGAACTCTTCGTTGTACACCCATTTTGATTTGTCGCTCTTCCTTAGTTGTTAAAGCTCTCATTATTGGAGGCTGAATAACAGGAACCAATGCCATATATGAGTAGGCTGCAACAGCAATTGCCCCTAGCATATCTGGTGCTAGTCTATTGGCAATAAAAATAGAGGTTGGACCATCAGCCCCACCAATAATTGAGATAGCCGAAGCATCTTGAATGTCAAATCCAAGTGCAACAGCACCTACCAATGAACCAAAAATACCAAATTGAGCAGCTCCACCTAGCAATGCTGTTTTAGGATTTGCCAAGAGTGGACCAAAGTCGGTCATTGCCCCAACACCCATAAAGATTAGAAGTGGGAAGAACTCATTAGCAATACCCATGTTATAAATAACCCCAAGCATTCCCTCTGGCCCTGCCATATGAGCTAATGGAATATTGGCTAAAAGTCCACCAAAAGCAATAGGAATTAAAAGCAGTGGTTCAAACCCTTTAGCAATGGCTAAATAGAAGAGTGTAAAGACAATTAAAATCATAATAATACGACCAAGTGAAGATTCAAAAGCACCTAATTTATGCTCTTTAGCTTCTCCTGCTGGGTCTGAACTCATCTCTCCATCATCGGTGTCAAAAATCGCTTTAATTCCTGTGGTTTCCCAAAAGCTAATTGCCAATTCGCTAAGAGTCTTAGACTTATAATCATGCTTTACTTCTGTTTGAACTTCACTATTTTCACTATCAGCTACTTCTGCTTGTGCCATAGTAGTTAAAGCAAAAAAACTCAACAATAATGCAAGTATAAATTGTTTAATTTTCATAAATTAGTCCATAGTTGCAAGAAGCTGTCCGTCAATTACAGCATCATTGGTATTCACTTCAATAGATTTAATAACCCCTGCTTTTTCAGCAACAATATCAATCTCCATTTTCATCGCTTCAAGAATCATAATTTGTTCACCCTCTTCTACGGTATCACCTGCTGCTTTTAAAATTTTCCAAACATTACCTGGTGTTTGAGAATTAATCTCAATAGCACCTGTTCCCCCTGTTGAAGCAGGTGTTTCTGTTGCTGCAGCTACTGGAGCTGTTGCTGAAGGTGTAATTTGAATATCAGCATTACCCTCTGCTACTTGTACACTATATTGTTTACCATCGACTACTACTGTATAATTTCCACTCATCTCTTCTTCTCCACAATTTTGATTATTTTTACCTTTACGAATCATTAAAGGACCTTCACCCTTTAAAAACGCAATACCTTTTTGGTCACAAGCAGCTGCAATAAAGATATTCTCTTCACTGGTAGCCAAGCCCTCTTCTTCTAAAACTTTAGTCCAATAAGCAATAGATTTTTCCTCTTTTGCATCAGCGAGGTCTAAAGGATTCTCTTTGGTTGGTTCAAGTTTTAATTTTTCACTCGCTAAAGCCACAATCTCAGCATCAGGTTCAACAGGAGTTTTACCGAAGTAACCTAATACCATCTGACCATAACCAGGAGCTATTTGATTCCATTTACCAAACATTACATTGGCGTAAGCTTGTTGCCAATAGAATTGAGAAACAGGGGTTACTGATGTACCATAACCACCTTTTTCCACTACCTCTTTCATCTCTGCAATCACTTCATCAAATTTCTCTAAATTTCCAGCATCTCGCATCATTTGTGTGTTTGCTGTCAATGCACCACCAGGCATTGGAGAGAAAGGAATAAGAGGTGAGACTTGAGTCGCTTCTGGTGGAATCATATATTCAGCCAAACACTCTTTTAAACGCTCTTCATATTTAAGCACTTTCTCAAGTTTTAAATCACCAAGGTTATAGTTAGTTCCCTTAGTTGCGTGTAACATTGTTAAAATATCAGGTTGAGATGTTCCACCACTTACAGGACTAGCTGCCATATCAATACCATTGGCACCTGCTTCAAGTGCTGCTAGGTAAGAAGCTACTGAAACACCTGCTGTCTCATGCGTATGTAGCCGTAAATGAACCTCTTCTCCTAAAAGTTTTCTAGCCATAACAATGGTTTCATAAACTTTTTTAGGGTTAGCTGTTCCTGAAGCATCTTTAAAACATAAAGAATCAAACTCCATGCCTGCATCTAACATATTACGCAAAGTTTTTTCATAGAAGCCTACATCATGCGCTCCTTTACACCCTGGTGGTAAATCCATCATGGTAATAACAGCTTCATGGTTTAAGCCATGTTTTTTAATACAAGAAGCAGAATAGGCTAAGTTATCGACATCGTTCAAAGCATCGAAGTTTCGAATGGTCGTCGTTCCATGTTTTTTAAAGAGCTTAGCATGTAAATCAATCATCTCACGGCTACCTGTGTCAAGCATCACGGTATTAATACCACGTGAAAGTGTTTGAAGGTTTGCTTCAGGACCAACAATCTCTCTAAACTTATCCATCATCTCAAATGCATCTTCTTGCAAATAGAAATATAAACTTTGGAATCTAGCTCCTCCACCAAATTCAAAGTGATTTATACCTGCATTTTTTGCAGCTTCAACTGCTGGGAAAAAGTCCTCCATGAGAACACGACCACCAAAAACAGATTGAAATCCGTCTCTAAAAGTGGTGTCCATCACATCAATATATTTTTTTGCCATTTTATACCTTTTTTATGATTTATTGTTACGGAATTCTGTTACAGCAGCGATAATAGCAGCAACTTTACGTTGCTCTTCATCGGCTGAATTACCTGCTTTAGGGGCAGGAGTTTTGGGTGTATCTTCGGGGAAATACTTTGCAATGAGCTTAGCTTGAATCTCTACTACTTGAACAAGAATGAAAAGAAAGAGAAAAACTACTCCCATTCCCAATAGCATAAATTTTAAAGCTTCAGCCACATAATTAACTTCATCAGCCATGTAAAACCTTTTTTATAATAATTTTATATGGGGTATTTTAAGCTAATTTTACTTGAAAATGCTTAATTTAGGCTCTCTTTTTTTTACGCTTATTCTTACGTGCTACTTTTTGTTCATCTTGATAGTTACTAATCATACTATTAACGGTATTTTCGTCAAAACCTAAGCAATTTTCAGAACTGTTTTTACTGTTTAACAACAGCGTTACCACACGTTCAACAAATTCATGATAATCCATCTCTTCCATACTATCAATAAAATCAATCGCCTTATCGCTAATTTCAACCGCTTCTACTTCACCTTGCAATGTTGCAAAATCAACAACACTTTCTTCTGTTTCTCCAGATAAAGAGAGCGTTGCTAATGTCATCTCCGCTCCGACCTCTTTTTGAATTCTTTGTAACTCTTTAAACTCTAAAGTTGAAACCAGGGTAATGGCTTTTCCTGCTTTTCCTGCTCGTCCTGTTCGCCCTATTCTATGGACATAAGATTGAGGGTCAAAAGGAATGTGAAAGTTAAAAACATGGGTGACATTTTTAACATCTAATCCTCGTGATGCTACATCTGTAGCTACCATAATTTTAGACTCACCTCTACGATACCCTTTTACGATACGTTCTCTATCACTCTGTTCTAAATCACCGTGTAAACCCTCTGCTAAGAAGCCCATGGCTTTAAGATGGTCAGTTAATCTATCAACTTCACGTTTCATACGACAGAAAATAATACTTTTATCTATCTTTTCTGTTTCAAGTAGTTTAACAATGGCTTCATCACGCTGTGCCTCTTCAATGACATAATACTTTTGATCTATAATATTATTGGTAACATCAGCTTCTCCCACTACTGAAACAAATTGAGGATTAGTCAAAATCTCTTGGGAAAGTTCTTTAATGGGTTCAGGCATCGTAGCTGAAAAAAGTAAGGTTTGTCTGTTTTGAGGAATATACTCAAAAATCTCTTTAATCTCTTCTAAAAAACCCATGTCAAGCATCTCATCAGCTTCATCAAGCACAATAATTTCAGGATTAAAGTTGTCTATTTTCCCTTTTTTATACAGGTCTTTTAGTCGCCCTGGAGTAGCAACCACCACTTGAACCCCTTTGTTAATGAGGGCTATTTGTCGTCCATAACCTACTCCACCATAAACGGTAATGGTATGTATGCCACAAAAACGCCCTAGATGATAAAGCTCATCACTCACTTGCGTTGCCAATTCACGGGTAGGCGTAATAACCAAAGCACGTTCTATCTCTTTTTTAGCTATTTTATTCATCATAGGTAAACCAAATGCTGCTGTTTTACCTGTTCCTGTGTGGGCTTGTCCCACCAAATCTTCACCCTTTTCAATAACAGGAATAACCTCTTTTTGAATTGGACTAGGCTCTTTAAAGCCTGCTATCTTTACCCCTTTTAAGAGGTCTTTATGAAAATTAAATTCATTAAATGTCAAATTTTTACCTTGCAAAATTAATGCGACCAGTCGCGTGAGCTGTCTGCTGAAGACAACTTTATAATACCATCAATAGAATAATTCCAAAAATTATTCTATAGATACCAAATGCAACAAATGTAAAGCGTTGCAAAAAAACAATAAAAAGCTTTATGGTCGCATATGCCACAACAAAGGCAACCACAAAACCAACCAAAAATGCAGTCAAATTAGCACCAACAAAATCTTGATAATGCTTTAATAAATCATAGCCACTCACTGCCATCATCACAGGAATAGCCAGTAAAAAAGAGAATTCGGTAGAGGCTTTTCGATTGACCCCTGAGAGCATACCTGCAATAATAGTAGCACCTGCTCGTGATGTTCCAGGGATTAATGAAAACACTTGCCCAAAGCCAATACTAATGGCTTGCGTCCATGTTACCTCTTCTACCTCTTTAGATTTTTTTTCTGCATCTTCATGAAAATATTCTACTACAATGAAAACAATTCCACCAATAATAAACATCCACGCTACCGTCTCAACAGTAAAAAAATCTTTAACCCAATCTTTGAGTAAAAAACCAATAATTGCTAAAGGGAAAAAAGCGGTCATAATTTTAGACCACAAGGTAATCTCTTTTAAATTTATTTTATCTCTATAGAGAAGCATAACTGCTAAAATTGCAGCAAATTGTATAATCACTTCATACGCTTTAATAACGGCCGACTGCTCTATGCCCAAAAATTGTGATGCCACAATCATGTGTCCTGTTGAAGAGATGGGTAAAAACTCCGTAAACCCTTCTATAATTCCTATGATAATTGCTTGAAAAATATCCATGCTCTAAAATCCTATATTAATTTGTTTTAATTTATAGATATAATCTATATAATTTTCTTATGTTTATTTAAAAAATATCAAAAAGCGTCATTATTTAAACTATTTTCAACACTTCTCTTAAATCTTTAACTTCAATACAATGTGTGGCTGCCTCTTTTAAAATTGGCTTAGCACAAAAGGCTACTCTTGTATCGGCATAGGCAAACATACTTAAATCATTTGCTCCATCTCCTACTACCAATGTATTTTCACGAGAAACACCAAGAAGACTTTGTAAACGTACAATCATATCACCTTTAGCTTCTGAATACATCATCTCTCCACCCACAGCACCTGTTAAAACTTCATTCTCTTGATGTAAAAAATTAGAAAAATCAGCATCTATGCCCAATTTTTCACAAGCAGGCTTGGTCGCATCTCTAAATCCACCAGAGAAGCAAACGACAGTGTAACCTCTCTCTTTAAGTCCTGCAACAACTTCTTTGGCACCATGCATCATAGGCAATTGCTTACATATTTCTACTACTTTAGCATAAGGTAGCCCTTTAAGTAAAGCCACACGTTCCACTAAAGAAGCATAGAAATCTAACTCCCCCCTCATCGCACGTTCAGTAATGGCGACGACTTCCTCTTTAAATCCTAAAACCTCTGCAAAAAAGTCAATGGTCTCTCCGTCCATTAGTGTCGAATCAAAATCAAATACTGCTAATTTCATCTATTTATATTACCTCTATGTTATTTTTCGATAGAATTATATCCAATTAGATGTTAGGATTAAAATTAATTATATGTTTGAAAAATTTTGTAAAACACTTCATGGTAAAAAAAACTTTATCACCGTAGAGATTACCCCTCCTCATGGGGCATCTATTAAGCCTACTATTGAAAAAATAAAAGCACTCAATCTACATGAGAGAGTAGCTGGTTTTTCAGTCACAGACAACCCTTTAGCTAAACTAAAAATGTCAGGAGTTCTCTCTGCCATTCAAGTACAAGAGGCTTTTAAAAAACCTGTTATTGCTACTATGAGTATGCGTGATAAAAATAAACTCTCTTTACAATCTACCCTATTAGGTGCTAATGATTTTGACTTACGTGCTATTTTAGCCCTTACAGGCGACCCTGCAAAATTTTCTGACCAACCATCGGTTAAAGGGGTTTTAGAGCGTGATTCTACCCTACTTTTAAGCATTATCTATCGTTTAAACAATGGCTTTGATTACTCTAACAAAGAGCTAAACCCTAAACCTAAACCTATCTATCCTTTTGCTGTTTCCAATGCCCATGCTAAAGACATGCGTCGCATCAAAAAAGGAATGTTAAAAAAGCTTAACTATGGTGCAAGGGGTATTGTTACACAACCTGTATATGACATAGAGAATGCCAAAGAGTTAATTGAGATTTTTGAAGAGTGTAAACACGAGAGTGTACGAGAAACAGCCAAAGACTCCGTACTAATTTTAGGACAATTTCCCGTGGTACGTGCCAGAACAGCAAATTTTATTGCAGACAAAGTTCCAGGTATTACAGTGCCTAAAAATATTATTGAAGAGATGGATTTAGCCGCTATGGACGGGAATGAAAAAGAACAAGAGGTTGGCTTTAATCTTTCAAAAGAGATTTTTGATGCAATTTTAAAAATACACCCTAAAATGCACCTTATGACCCACAATCGTTTTGACTTATGTTCAGCGCTTATTGGAGACAATTAATCCACTATAATCAAATATAATTAAAAAAAAGGAAATAGAATGAACGAACACCAATACATGGAAAAACTCCATCAATCAACAAATGGAGATATGGGACAATCAGCCTACTATAGAGATATTCCCCTAGATAACATTGATTCAGCAACTTCAGCAAGCCACCCTATTCCTTACTTAGAATTAGGAAGTAGTTTTACCATTGGTTTAGCCGTTGGATTTTTCATTAAAAAAAGCTTTAAAATGGTACTCTTTATTCTTGGTTTCGCATTGATTATCTCATTTTACATGGAGTCTCAAGGAATTTTTACCATTAATGACAAAGTACTAGAAGAGAGCATCACCAATGGTAGTAAATATTTTGATTACTTGGTTTCTGCTGTTAAAGAGCGTATCACAAGTTTTCAATCAGGTGTGGGTGCATTAGCAGGGTTTGTAGTTGGTCTGAAACTCGGTTAAGTAAATGAAAATTCTGGTCTCTGCTCTTGAACCTTCCTCTAATCTTCACCTAAAAGAGATTTTAAAACATACTCAAAATGTAGAGCTTTTGGGTATTTTTGATAAATCTTTAGGTACGCCGCACTATGACATTTCCCAAATGGCAATAATGGGCGTAGTCGATGCCATAAAAAAACTCAAATGGTTCTTTAAAGTAGCCGATGAAATGGTCATCTTAGCTAAAGAAGCAGACAAAATCTTACTCATGGACTCCTCAGGATTTAATTTGCCTTTGGCTAAAAAGCTTAAAAAAGCCTATCCTAACAAAGAGATTATTTATTATATTTTACCTCAAATATGGGCATCTCGTCCTAAACGTGCAATTAAATTGGAAAAATATTGTGACAAACTTTTAGGTATTTTACCCTTTGAAGTTGATTACTATCAAAACAAAGCCCAATATATAGGACATCCTCTTTTAGATGAAATTCAAATAAATGATAATATAGAAGAAATAAATAAAGAGTATATTGCTTTTATGCCAGGAAGTAGAAAAAGTGAAATTTTAAGATTATTACCCATCTTTAAAGAAGTAAGAAAAGAATTAGCCCATAAAAAAGCTATTTTAATTATTCCAAATAGCTTTTCTACTCAAAAAATAGAAGAACTCTATGGAGATATTTCAGCATTTAAAGTAGAAAGAAATACACACACAGCACTGGCTAAATCAGAGTTTGCCTTTATCTGTTCAGGCACAGCAACCCTAGAAGCAGCACTCATTGGTACACCCTTTACTCTCTCATATATTGCTAAAAAGATTGATTTTTTCATCGGTACTAAAATTTTAGGTATTAAACAAGTTGGATTGGCCAATATTATTTTAACACACCACAATAATACACGCTTACATAATGAACTCTTACAAGAGCAAGTCAATAGTAAAAACCTACTCCAAGAATATTATGAGATAAACAGAGAAATTTTTAAAGAGAAAGCTCAGGAGTTAAGAAAGTATTTATCCCATGGAAGTTCAAAAAATGTATCAAATATTATAGAAAATAAAAATCTTTCATAAATGTGAGATTTAATACTACAATCAATAAATAAAGTGATATAATATATAAATTTAACTAAAAACATTTATTCTATTAAAAATTGTTGTTTTTTAATTAATTTTAGTGTAAAATATTTAAACTCTTTTATAGGGAGGGGGAGGAAGATGAGAGAACTCATGTTAGTTGGTCTATCAGCCGTATTAGGATATATAATTTTTTCTGCATTTTCAAGCAGTAGTTCAGCTGAAGAAGCTTTTAAAAAAATTATTGAACAACCTGCACAAAATGCCCAACACTATCAAGAAACTACTGTCAATAAAATTGATAATTTACATGAAGAAAATTTAATATCACTGGAAAATAAACGTAAACTTGAGCAGTTAGAAGTTTATAGTAAACTGAAAATGCACGACAAAGAGTATGATACCAAGGTTGAACTAAAAAAATTAGACAATGAACTAGAAAGCAAACTTGCTGTTTTAAAAATTAACTCTAAAGGTCAAGATAAAAATAAAGACAATGCCACCTTGATTGTATTAGCATTTTTAGTTTTTCTACTACTTTTTATATACCTCAAACATAAAAAATATTTAAATGAAATAGAGTTAGAAAAACAGAAAAAATATGATGAGATGATAGCAAAAAAAGAGTACTCAGAAAAAATACTCGCTTACATAGGAGAAGGAAACCTCTCTTTTGAAGCAGAAAGAAAATTTTTGGCTATTTTAGATGAACTCAATGGAAAAACAATTAATGTTTTAGACAAAGAGAATATTTATCACCCTAACCCAGACATTATTGAACTTCCTCTTAAAAAAGACTAACTAAGTATTAGTTAATCTTTATTTAAATAATCTTGTAAGGCTCTAGGCTCCAACTCACCCTTAGAGTTTTGAAGCTCTTTAATCGCCAAGGCTGTTGCTTTTGCTGCTGCAACGGTGGTAAAGTAAGCAACATTTTCACGCAATACTGATTGACGAATTTTTACGCCATCAATTTTTGCTCCTTGTTCATCGGAGGTATTAATCGCTAAAGCTATCTCTTGATTTCTAATCATATCATCAATATTTGGGCGACCTTCTGAAATTTTGAGTACCTTAGTTGAAGCCACACCTGCCTCTTCTAAGATTTTATGGGTTCCTGCTGTTGCATGAATTTCAAAGCCTAAATCTGTAAATGACTTACCAATGTTTATGGCTTCATTTTTATCTGAATTAGACAAAGATAAAAAGAGTTTACCATCTAATGGAATGTTGTTTTTTGCAGCAAATTGACTCTTAGCAAATGACATTCCAAAGTTCTCTGAAATCCCCATCACTTCACCTGTTGATTTCATTTCAGGTCCTAAAAGTAAATCAGCCCCTGGTAGTTTGTTAAATGGAAATACTGCTTCTTTAACAGCCACATGATTTTTAAGATTTGGTTCCATAATTTTTTTGTCAAAGTTCACCATATTAAAAGTATCATAAAATTTCAAAGCTTCTCTTAAATCACCTTGAATCATTACTCTAGTGGCGACCTTTGCCAAAGGAACACCTGTGGCTTTAGAGACAAATGGAACGGTTCGTGAAGCTCTAGGGTTTACTTCAATGAGGTAAACTTCATCTTCAAAAATAGCATACTGAATGTTCATAAGCCCAACAACCCCAAGCCCTAAAGCAATGGCAGAGGTTTGCTCTTTTATCTCTTCTAGCAATCTATCTGAAATAGAAATCGTTGGTAAAGCACAAGCCGAATCACCCGAATGAATTCCAGCTTCTTCAATATGTTGCATCACCGAACCAATGTAAACTTCTTTACCATCACAAATGGCATCAACATCAAGCTCAATAGCATTGTTCAAAAACTTATCAATAAGCACAGGGGCATCATGTGAAACACTCACGGCTTCGTCCATGTATTGTTTTAACTCTTCATCTGAATAGACTGTTTTCATACCACGTCCACCCAAAACAAATGAAGGACGCACAAGCACAGGGTAACCGATACGATTTGCCACTACCACAGCTTTTTCTTTTTCAACTACGGTGTCGTTGTTTGGTTGTTTTAAGCCCAATTTATTAATAAAATCAGAGAAGAGTTCTCTGTCCTCTGCTAGGTCAATTACTTTTGCCGTTGTTCCTGAAATATTTGCCCCAATAGAGGTTAATTGTTTGGCTAGCTTTAAAGGTGTTTGACCTCCAAAGTGAACAATTACACCATCTGGTTTTTCAAGTTCAATAACATTTCGCACATGTTCAAAGTCAATTGGTTCAAAATATAAAATATCTGAAGTATCATAATCTGTAGAAACTGTTTCAGGGTTACAGTTGTACATAATGGACTTAACGCCCATGTCTTTTAAAGCAAACGCTGCGTGAACACAACAGTAGTCAAACTCAATTCCTTGACCAATTCGGTTTGGTCCACCACCAATGACCAATACTTTTTTATCAGTCGATTCTACTTTTTCTACTTGTGGAATTTTTGTAATGTTGGTTGTTGAGTACAAATAAGGGGTCAAAGCTTCAAACTCTGCTGAACAGGTATCTACTTCATTGTATTCTAAATTTACCCCTAACTTTTCTCGTGCATTATAAATGTCATTTTCAGAAAAATTCATTCCCTCATTTTTGTTAATAAGATGGGCTATCATCTCATCAGAGAAACCATCAGCTTTAACTTCTCTCATGCGTATGGCATCTTTAAGTAGTGCTACGTCCATTGTTCTCTCAACTAAAGCCAACTCTTCAAGCTGATACAAGAACCAAGAGTCAATCTTACACCATTCAAAAATCTCTTCAACACTTCTACCACGTCTTAATGCTTCAAAAACATACAAAACACGTTTTTCATTAGAGCGTCTAATTTCACGAATAAGTTCCTCTTCATCACACTCAATCGAATTAAATCCAATAAGTCCTGTCTCCATTGAGATAAGTGCTTTTTGGAAAGACTCTTTAAATGTACGCCCAATGCTCATCACTTCACCAACTGATTTCATAGCCGTACTTAGCGTTGAGTCAGCTAATGGGAATTTTTCGAATGTAAAGCGTGGTATTTTAGTCACCACATAGTCAATAACAGGTTCAAAAGAGGCTGTTGTTCCTGTGATGTCATTGTCAATCTCATCAAGTGTATAACCTACGGCTAACAAAGTCGCCACTTTTGCAATAGGGTAACCCGTTGCTTTTGAAGCCAAAGCAGAGGAACGTGAAACTCTTGGGTTCATCTCAATGACAATCATACGCCCATCTTTAGGGTTAATGGAGAACTGTACGTTAGAACCACCTGTATCAACCCCTACTTCACGTAAGATTTTAAATGAAGCATCTCGCATTCTTTGGTACTCTTTATCGGTTAAGGTAAGGGCAGGAGCAACGGTAATTGAATCACCTGTATGCACACCCATAGGGTCAAAGTTTTCAATGGAACAGATAATAATACAGTTGTCTTTTTGGTCACGAATGACCTCCATTTCATACTCTTTCCACCCGACTAAAGACTCCATGATTTCTATTTCATTAATCGGTGAAGCATCTAAACCCTCTTGGGCTAGTTTCTTAAACTCATCGATGTTATACGCAACGCCAGAGCCTCCACCTGCCATAGTAAATGAGGCTCTTGAAATAAGTGGAAAGCCTATCTCTTTGGCTGCCGTTAATGCTTCTTCAAGTGTATAAGCATTGGCACTTCTAGGTAAATCCATGCCTATTTTTATCATGGCCTCATTGAAAAGTTGTCTATCTTCACCTTTTTTAATGGCATCTGGTTTAGCGCCTAAGAGTTCAATCCCCTCGAGCATTCCTGCTTCATGCATATCCATCGCCACATTGAGTGCTGTTTGTCCACCCATAGTTGGCAAAATAGCATCAATATTCTCTTTTTTAATAATCTTAGAAATCACCTCAGCTGTAATTGGCTCAACATAAGTTCGGTCAGCAAATTCAGGGTCAGTCATAATGGTTGCGGGATTGGAGTTAATAAGAACGACACGATAGCCTAGCTCTTTGAGTGTTTTAGCTGCTTGTGTTCCTGAATAGTCAAATTCACAAGCTTGACCAATAACAATTGGTCCAGAGCCGATAAGTAAAATAGTTTTAATGTCACTGCGTTTTGGCATGAAGAAGTACCCTTAAGTAATAGAATTTCTATTAGAAAAATTTTGAAATTATACTCAAAAGGCACTTAAAAAGTCTCACTAAAAAAAATTATAAATAAACCCCAACATGCTTTTTAGTGAGTAAGCCTAAACTTAAAGTTAAGGCAATATATGCCTGTTGTTTCTCCTTACATTTTAACTAAGCATAAAAAGTAATCCAGCAACCCAAAGAGCCAGTGGGGAGAGTATCATCAATACAATTTTCACATTTTTCCATGACTTCGCAGATAAAAGCGTTAAGACAAACAGTGCAATTACAGAAGGTATTACCCAATTAGGTAGAGGCATTGGTGCACCTGCTGCATAAGAATGAAGTCCTGAAAGATAATAGTTTACCCCAAAGTAGGTCATAATGACCGTTGAATAACCCCAAAGTGAAGCCACGTTAAAGGCAAATGGGTTTTTAAATGCAGGAATAAAACGTAAATGTAAAATGGTAGCATAAACTAAAATTGTAACAGCTGCCCAAGTCTCTTTAGAATCCCAACCCCAGTAACGACCCCAAGATTCATTTGCCCAAACACCTCCAAGGAAGTTACCAATGGTCAAGAGGAAAAGCCCCACAATCAAACTCATTTCAGCAATGTTGGTAAGCTCTTGAATGGAACGCTCAATGTTTTCATTTTCACCACGTTTCATAACAAATAAAATAATCACAAGTAACGATAACATAGAGCCAAGCCCTAAGAAGCCATCACCAGAGATAATGGTTGCCACGTGTATCATAAGCCAATAAGATTTCAACACAGGCACAAGGTTAGTAATCTCTGGGTTAATGAAGTTCATGTGTGCCACACCCATGGTAATTCCTGCTAAAAGTCCTGTTGCACCTAAGGTAAACGGTGATTTACGTGCAAAAATAAGCCCTGCAACCATAGTCGCTCCAGCAATAAAGACAATCGACTCATAAGCATTTGACCAAGGTGCATGCCCTCCAATGTACCAACGCATTGCCATAGAAGCAACATGAATTATAAAGCCTATAATCATCAGTACCCATGCCACATTGGTAATGTATTTTATACTTCGGTTTGGTTTAACCACATTGATAAAGGCTGAAATAAGTAAAATAAGTCCAACCAAAAGATACAGAGGGACTAACTTAGAGAGCAGTCCTAGTTTATTGTATTCAATTTCAACATCGAGTGCTTTTTCAGAAGGCATGACCTCTGCACCAAATTTTTTCTGATACAGACTAAGTAGATTAATCGCTTTATCAAATTTCTCACTGTTAGCATTTTTTTGAATATCTCCTGCTCCTTGAAACAGATAAACAGTCATCATTCGTACCATTTCAGACATCTCTTTTGGAAACTTTTCAATAGCATCTTGTGGATTCAACCACTTATTATCTTCAGCATGAGGTTCTGGGTACATTTGAAGTAATGAACCTGTATAGACCATATATGCAACATTTAGACGTTCATCTACTTTAACCAACTCTTTGTCATAAAGGTTTTTATCTAAAGGCTTTTTACGAATGGACTTATCCATTTGGGCTTTCAGTTTGTATTCTCCAGCTTCAGTAAAAAAATCATAAAATCGTGCATATTTTGCACCTTCAGCTAAACCCAACTCTTTGGCAATGCGTGTATGATTTACTTTAATCATTGGAAGATACTGATACTTTTTCGGCTCAACCGTCATACCCAATAACATAGCTGTTGGTTCAACACCATAGATACTACTTTTGGTTGAAATCTTAGCAATCACTTCATGCGCTAAGGTATCAATAGGTTTCATGCGTCCCCTAGGGTCTTGCACAATTAAGCGTCCAAACTTAGCAATGTTCTCTGCACTATAGGCATTGACCATTTTTGTTTGGTTCGCATCTAATTTAGGCAAACTTGAAGCGTGAAGTGGTGCTGTACTCGATAAGGTGAAGAGTGTTGTAAGAATAACAGCTGTTCCTTGTAATTTTCTTGCCCCTTTAAGTAACTTTTGAAAACGTCCATTTTTATCAAATAAGTTCCACAAGATTCCTAAAGCCAATAAGATATAGCCTAAATATGTTGGTAAGGTTCCTGGGTCATGGTTTACAGACAATACGGTTCCTCCTTCATCTGGGTCATATGAAGATTGGAAAAGTCGGTAATTTTTATGGTCAAGCACATGGTTCATAAAAATTTTATAAGGCATGTTTTTAATTCCTTCCGAAGGGTCTATAAGTTCTACATCTGAAGAGTATGATGAAGGACTCATCGAACCTGGGTAGCGTTCTAATTTAAAATCAATCAACTTAATTGAAAAAGGTGTTAGAATTTTTTTAGCACCAAAGTACATCGCAATATTAACACCATTTACATGGACTCTTTTAATCTCAGAAACATCTCCTGCATAAGCGAACAAATCAACCTTCTCTTTTTTTCCATCTACCTCAACCATAAACGTAGCAATTTCAGGTTTTCCATTTTTAGTTTTATGTGATTTACTCACAAATTTCATCACTGATTTGTCATGAATATTTTTAAGCACAACGGAGTTTCCTCCAAATTGGTAAAGTTTCTTTTTTGTAAAAGGATTAATCCCTTTGCTAAGTTCTGCTTCTTTACGAGTTAGCATTGAGAGTGTTTTAATAGGAAAATTGTTCTCTATTTCAAAAGTACCATCGGCTTTAGAACGAATGTTTAAAATAGGTTTAGTAGGGTGTTTTATGGTTTCATTAAAAGTAAGCATAAATGTTCCCGCGTCATGTACACTACCCTCCATTAAAAAAACAGGTTGCCCTTTTCCTCCTGATGCTACCATCAGTTCTAAAACTCTTTTACCATTGATAGCATCAGGTACTAAGCTCTGTTCTCCTGCAGGTAAATAACGTACCAAATTAAAAGAGACTTTTTTCCCATCAATCGTCCAGCTTTTTTCTAAATGGTTTTTTGTCATTGAAGAGAGAAGAATATCTTGTTCATAATCAATCGCATCTTTCCCCTCTCCTACATGAATTTTTAAGACATTATTAGCAGAGAGTATGCTTGAAGCAATATGTCCCTCACGAATATGCATCACCCCTTCATAGCCAACATAACGAGTAATTGTTGCCCCTAAAGCAATGATTAAAAAAGCTGTATGAAAAAGAAAAACGGAGGGCTTTGTTTTGTAGCTTTTATATTTTGCCATATTGTAAAGCATAAGAAAAATAAAATAAGCCAAAAAGGCTTCAAACCAATGAGCATTATAAATAATTGCCCGTGCTGTTTGGGTACCATAATCGTTTTCAATAAACGTAGCACCCCCAATAATAGCCCCAAATAAGAAGAGTACCAAAACGGCAATTTTCATGGAGAAGATTTTTTTTAACATAGCTATGTCCTAATCGTTGTAATATGTGGCTATTTTAACCAAAGTTTATTAACGATACTTGAATTAATTTATTATTTTATTGTTTTTGAAGTTCCACAAAAATAATTAAATCTTTTTTCATAGAGTTTAAAATGTTCAACATAATTTTTATCTTTTGACATTAATTTAGTATATAGTGTCATTTTATCATGATAAAGATGACAAAGTTTTTCATGTTCTATGTGTACTTTATTATCTTTCTCTTCCAATTCAGCATCAGAACAAAAAATCTTAGCTTGTTTTTTAAAGGAGTTTAAAGTTGTTTGAACAACACTTGAATTACTATCAGCTATAAGCTTTTTTTCAAATAAAATACAAACTTTAGGTGCTTGATTGAAAAGATGACATAATTTTTCATCTTCCTCTCTTACTTTTTTCTCTTTTTTCTCTAAAGTTTCCGTAGAACAAAATATATAAGCTCTTTTTCTATAAGACTCTAAAGTAATTTGAGCTAATTTATCGTCTCTCATATTTTTTTGATAGCGTGTTATTTTATTTTTAAATATTTTACAAAGGCGTTCATCTTCTAATGTAATATTTTTTTTAAGCGTAACAGGTTCTACTATTTCTACTTTTTTAGGTTTTACTTCTGCTTTTTTTTCAGAAGAACAATAAATTTTAGCACGCTTATTATAGGATTGCAATGTTACATAAGCGAGTTCATCTTTTCGCATATTTTTTTTATAGGCAATCGCTTTTTGTTTAAAAAACTTACAATAATGTTCCCGTTCAGCTTGATATTTTTGTGCTATTTCTTCTTCTGTTTCAAAAAAACCAGCAGATAATGTTACTTTTAGTATCAGTAAAGCACATACAATTTTTTTCATGTTAAATCCTTATATCAAATAAGATAAGAAATCATAGCACTTTCTAACCTAAAAAAGGTTAATTATTTAATCTATCATTTAAAGATATAATCTATGATTTTAATCCATAATTTTAATCTATAATTTTTTTTTATGTAAAATAAAAGGATAAACAAATAATAATCATATTATAATATTTATGTATTGAAATTTCAACAAGGAGAAAAAAATGAAGAAAAACGTATTAACTTCATTGGTAGCCATAGGTGCACTAATGAGTATGACGACAACTTCTACAATTGCTTATGAGAAAACTCCCCCATTCTCAATGTCTAAGCTAAAAAAAGTTGGTGAGAACTACGAACCAGCAAACAAATATAACATTTTTGTGAACTACGAGTTAGGAATGCACTGTGTTGGGTTCTCTATGGATTACTGTTGTGTAATTCCCCCATACAACTCAATTCAAGCACAAAGTGTTAAAACAGGAGCGGGAGGAAAAGTACCAACACTTCTTTCACCAGAAGACAATGTTAAACTTTATTACTATGTAAAAGATAACTCTTACAGTGAAGGTAATAAAATGAAATATTGGACAGTTGCGAAAGATGTTGATGGTGATGGTCACTTTGATTCAGCTGGAGACAACGTAGCTAACTATGTTTGGAATCACCTATTTATCTATAAAGACTTAGAAGGAACTATTCCAAAAGGTGCTGGAGATAAAGAGAGACTAAGAATTGGGCGAGAAGTTCCTGTTAAAGTGGACTGTGGACCTTCAGGAAAACCTGTTTCTGGTGCATATTTAGAATACGCAGGTAAACATGGTGGTAACATTGTTATGACCGATACACTTGTACCTGCTGTTAAAAATGTAAAATTAGTACTAACAGCTTCACATATTTGGGATGCACTTGGTCTTCCTTTAACTGCTTTTAACGACAGCACAAGAAAAGGTTCAATCCGTTCAGTAACTGAAAAAGATTTCCAACCTTTCCAATACTCTACGGTTGAGCTACATGACAATAGTGGTAAACAGATTAAAAATTCTAAAGGTCAAGTAATTGCTAACTTTGGTACTAACCCTGTTGATATTCCTAACTGTTATGCTTGTCACTCAAGAGATGGTAAAGCAGCTCAAATGGCAAGAGATGAGGGTCTTAAGTTATCTGATAAAGAGTATGCTTACTGGAAAACTTATGCTGACGAGAGTGAATATATGGCTAGACTTGCAGAGTCTTCACTCAATATTCTTAGTCTTCACGATGCACACCATGGTACAACTTTCACAAGTCACTACAATGAAAAAGCATCTTCAGGAAGATTAGGTTCAACTGGTTTAGTAAACTGTGCTGACTGTCATGGTGACAACGTTTCTGGTAACCTTCAAGAACCAAGACCAACAGCCTCTGGTTACAAAACGGTCAAAGCAAAACCACTTTCTGAAGCAATTCATGGATTCCACCTTGCGATGGTTCCTATGCCTGATGGAGCTGGTCGTTCACAAGCATGTCAATCTTGTCACCCTACTCACTTCCAAAATCCTAACATGAATGATGATACAAATCCATTCCGTGTAACGGACAGATATGGTGAAGGTAGATTTAGTAAAGGTGATATTAGAAAATCTGGTGGAGGTTGTTACGTAAGACGTGATGCTCACTCTAATCCAAATGCTAAACCACCATTCTTCTTAAACGAATATGGTAAATGGCAATATAAAAATGTTTCTACAAAAGATGAGCATGGAAAAGATACGGCAATGAGAGGACTTTACTGTACAAACTGTCACACAAAAGTAGCTCAAGCGTTCCAAAATGCTGACAATATTACTCACGATAGCACACAAGCTGGTACATCATTGAGAAATAAATCACTTAAAGAGATGATTGCTGCCATTGCTGGTGGAGATGAGAAAAAGTTTGCTACTATGGCTGACCCTAAATCAACAGGAAACAATGACGTACTTTCTTACTACATTGACCACAAATCACCTGTATTGGTTAAAAATGTTGGAAAAGATGGTAAGTTAGACCTTAAACCTTGGAATAATGCAGAAGGTGGAGAAGTTCCTTACGCTGCTGCTTCTGGTGGTAACGACTGGTGGTTAGCTGCTGCTGAACCTCACTGTGCTGACTGTCACGCTGCTCCATTTGTAGAGAGTGAAACTGGTGGTAAATACTTCCCAATTGATTTACCAAACAAATATTCACTATTTAGATACTCTAAAGCTCATGGAAGTATTGCATGTCAATCATGTCACGAATCAGCACATGGTCTTTACTCTACAAGATTTGACGGTAAAGATAAAACTGTTGATGTTACAACTCATGAACAAGCACTTCAATTCTCACCAGATGGAGAATATGCTGGTCCTGTAACTTGTGCTGCTTGTCACACAGTTAATGCTAAAGGTGTACCTGTTCAACTTAAAGGTACTGAATACGAAAATGATTACTGGGCATCAGTTAC
>JALSQB010000012.1 GCA_026985655.1 Campylobacteraceae bacterium
TTAAACTTATGCACCCGATTCAACTTGTAAGAAATCTCTCCATTAAGTACTTCAATGACAGAAAAAAAGTCCTTTGTCTCTACCCAGTAAGTTCCATCTTCTTTTGTTTCAAAATAGTCAAGGTAGAGTTTTTTCCCAAGTTCTAAAAATGCTTCATCACCTGTGTAGATGTTTTGAGGAATTTTTAAAAACTTTAAGGGGTCGAGGGCTTGTTCGTTGTCATAAAAAAATGCACCTTCATTTAAACGTTCTAGGCTTGAAAGGGTGGCATCTACTTTTAATTTGTCAGCCAACATAGCACCCAAAGAACGGATGTATGTTCCCTCTGAAACAGTTGCTTCAAAGTGTACAAAGGGGTGATTGTAATTGATGAGCTTTATGTCGTAAATAGTGGAGTCTATTTTTTTTAATTTTACCTCTTCACCTGCTCTTGCTAAGTCGTAAGCTCTTTTCCCATTGATTTTTTTGGCTGAAAATTTTGGTGGATAATAGCTAAGTTCCCCTTTTAAGCTCTCTAATGCTTCTTCTATAACTGCAAGATTGAGCTTAGAAATAATTTTAACTGAATCTACATTTTCAATGTCTAAACTTTCAGAGTTTGCTCCAAGCCAAAGTGTAGCAGCGTAAGATTTGGGTGTTTTTTTGAGGTACTGAAAAAGCTTTGGGTATTGACCTGTGGCGACAATGAGACAGCCTGTGGCAAAAGGGTCAAGTGTGCCAGAGAAACCTACTTTTTTGGTGTTATATTTTCTTTTAACATAACCCATATAGCCGTTTGAGCTTTTAAAAATGGGTTTGTTTACTACAAATAGACGGTTCATTTTTACCTTACACCGATTGCACAAATGAGCTTAAAATCTCGCGTTTACTACCACCAAAGTTAATCTTTAGTTTGTACTCTTTTCCTGATTTATTGACAGCTTGTACGCGACCAATACCAAAGATTTTGTGTTTTACCAAGTCACCTATTTTGTAGCTTGGTGCTTTAGAGAGTTTAAGTGCTTCGCCTTGAATGAGTCCAGCTTCTCCTAAAAATCTACTTTTGTCAATGCGTTTTCTTTGCCCTTTGTAAAAACGTGAATCAACATAACACAGCGTAAGGTCTGATTTGGCTCTAGTGATGGCAACATAGCCTAAACGGCGTTCCTCTTCGATGTTTGTTCCCTCACCCAAAAGAGGGAAAAACTCTTCTTCTAATCCTATGACGTAAAGGTGTTCAAACTCTAAACCTTTTGAAGCGTGTATGCTCATGATGGTAATGGCATTTTCTTCAATGTTGTCTTGGTCACTTTGCAAAGAAATTTCATTTAAAAATAGATCCAGTGAAAGATTGGGTGTTTTAATGATGGCTTCTCGAAAAAAACCAATAAATTCATCAATATTTTGTACCCGTTCAGTTCCATCAACCATTGAAGCATAATAGTTTTTTAAGCCAATGGTCTCTTCAAAAAGTTCAATGAAGTTGTGTAGAGAATGGCTTAGTTCCTGTTGTAACAGTTCAATATGTTCAACAAGTTTGCTTACAGAAGTACTCGCTTTTTTGCTAAGAATGCTATTGACATCATGGGTTTTAATAAAGTTAAAAATAGAAGTGTTTTGTTCGTAAGCTGCTTTTTTTAATTTATCTACTGTGACTTTACCAATGGCACGTTTTGGTTTGTTGATAATGCGTTCTAAAGAGAAATCATCGTTAGGATTGGCAAGGACTCTAAAGTAAGAGATCATGTCTTTTATCTCGGCACGGTCGTAAAAACGCATTCCTCCTAAGAGTTTAAAGGGTAAACCTTCTTTTGTAAATCCCTCTTCAAGAGAACGTGAAAGTGCGTTAATTCGGTAAAGAACAGCAATCTCATCAGAAGAGACCCCTTTGTCTAGTAGGCTTTGAACTTCTCGTGCAATGCTTTTTGCTTCTAACGATTCATCTAAGGCATGTAGCAGTTTAACACTCTCTCCCTCCCCTTTAAACGAGGTGAGTTTTTTACCAATTCTTTGTGAATTGTGTTCTATGAGTTCATTGGCAGCTTTTAAAATGGGAGAAGTTGAACGATAGTTCGTTTCCAATTTGACTGTTTTTGTTCCTTGAAAATAGTTGGAAAACTCTAAAATATTTCTAATGTTTGCCCCACGCCAACCGTAGATACTTTGGTCATCATCTCCGACCACACAGAGATTGTTGTGTTCCGATGCCAAAAGTTCTAAGAGTTTAAATTGTAACTCATTGGTATCTTGGTACTCATCAACCATGATGTATTGGTAACGCTCTGAGGTCTCTTTTCTAAGTGTTTTATCTTTTTCTAAAATTTGGTAGGTGAGCATGAGTAGGTCATCAAAATCTACTAAATTATTTTCTGTGATTTCTGTTTCATAGTCTTTATAAATCTTGGCAATTTTACGATAGTCGGGGAGTTCGGCTTTTTGTAAAATTTCATCGGCTGTGAGTAGGGTATTTTTATATTTTGAAATTTCAGAAGCAATAAATGCGATGTTTAAATCAATGCTATGGAGTTTGGCAATACGTTTTAAAATACGCTTTCTATCATCTGAATCAATAATGACAAAATTGTTTTTTCTTCCTAATTTTTCAATATGAAATTTTAAAAAGAGTAAACCAAACTTATGAAAAGTACAGAGCAACGGTAGAGAAGCGTTAGTAGGAATAAGTTTTGAAGCACGTTCACGCATTTCAGCCGCGGCTTTGTTTGTAAAGGTGAGAGTTAAGGTGTTTAGGGGGTCAATTCCTACTTCAGCAATGAGGTAGGCGAGTCGAGTTGTTAATGTTTTTGTCTTACCTGAACCTGCTCCAGCTAGAATGAGTAGTGGCCCATCAATATGTTTAACAGCTTCTTGTTGTGCCTCATTTAAGGCAGTGATTACTTCTTGCATTTTTTAATACTTTTTAATTTAGTATAACACTTTTTTGGTTAAACCCTCATAGTTCACTTTAGACAGGTAGAGGAGCAGTAATAACTATGTTTTATAAATATTATAGTTTATTTGAATGACTTATAGTAGTTTAATTATAATTTGATATAATAATTATAATAAAAATAAATTTATATAAAGGTGTTTAAATGTTAAAAGACTTTGTTAAGATGGAAACCTTTCTTGCCGTTGCTAGGGAACGTAGTTTTTCTAAGGCTTCTGCAAAACTAGGAATCTCTCAACCTGCCGTAACACAACAGATAAAATATATTGAAAACTATTTAGAAGCAAAGATTATAGATAGAAAGAAAAATGGTATTAAACTAACACCTGAGGGAGAAGAACTCTATAAGGTTGTTACCCAATTAGAAAAGTCAATTTTTAGCCTTGAAAAAGATGTTTTAAAAATTATTAAAAAAGAGATGACTTTTCGATTGGCAGCTTCATATACCATTGGCTCTTATGTGATTCCTGGTAAATGTTTAAACTCTATTGGAAAAAGTATTGGGAACGATATAGCCTTAACCATTGATACGAGTGATAATATTGTTAAAGGACTAAAAGAGCGTAAGTTTGATGTGGGCTTAATTGAGTCTCCTGTGATGGATCATGATTTAATCTACCGAGAATGGTTTGACGATGAGTTGGTACTTTTTTCTAATGTAAAACTCCCTAAAACGGTGAATACTGAAGAGCTTTATGACTATAAATGGATTTGTAGAGAGGAGGGTTCTCATACAAGAAAACTCATCTCAGAAGTATTTGGAGAGCTAGGGGTTTCTTGTAAAAGTTTTGATGTGCTTTCAGAAGTTTCCAACTCAACTGCTGCGCTTCAAAGCGTTAAACGGGCAACAAAAAATGAAGCCAAGCCAATTGTATCAATGATTTCAAAGTATGCCATTGCAGAAGAGGTTGCTCGTGGTGCATTATTTGAATCACGTATTTATGGATACACTATGAGCCGTAAGTTTTACATTGTATATTCTAAAGAGAATAAAAACAATGTATTTGTTGATAATGTGGTCAATTATATTATTGCAGGAAAATGCGATAGTTAGACTATTTTCTTTTTAAGAGCTTCGCATTTTCTGGGTTGTTGAGTAGTGCAGCCATAGAATCCACAGGTTCGTTAGATGTCTCTTCTTCCTCTACGTGCATACTGACGATGTTAATGAGTATAGGATACTCATCTACAAAAATTTGTTTTACAGCAAGTAGTGGAATATGTACCAATGAACCAAAATTTTCACTTCCAAAACCAGCTTCAAATGAGATATACTCAGTGTCAATACTGGCTGTTTCAAAAGAGTAGTTTGCCAACATAAAAAGGGTAACATCAGGTAAAGAAGCTTTTAATTTGCTGGGTAACTCTGGGTTAAAATTTACATTGGAAGTTTCACAAGCAATACCAAATTCTTGATCTTGATTAAACATGTACTCTACGGTTGCATAAATATGTTCTTTCATTAGCTCTTGGTATGCTACTGTCTCTAGTGCTTTTATGGTCATGAAATATCCCTCTTATTGCTGTATGTTTACAGACTTTTGTATGCGAAATCCTATCATAGCATTCATTAAAGCAAAGTTTGAATAGTTGTGTAGATTTTCTTTTTTAATATTTTCTAATTTTAAAAAGTTTTTTTCCAAAAGTCTTTCCCTTGTTGTTCCTGCTAGTAGGGGTGTTTTAGGCGTAAGCCATGAGGTACCATCAAAAAAAGCGATGTTAGCAATGGAAGTATCGGTTAATAATCCATCTTTTTCAATAATAATCTCATTATGCCCTAAGAGAAGTTTTTGAAAACTTGAACGGTCGGTGTATTTGTATTGGTAGTCAAGATGGCTTTTAACAATGGTAAAGTGTGTAATTTCCTTTGCTTTATAGGGAAAATACTCAATTGAATGAATGCTATTATTGCCATAGATTATTTTACAACGATAGAGTCCACGCTTAGGAGGGCTAATTACTGTTTGTAAATCCATCGTAGAAGAGTTTAAAAAAAGCGTTTGTTGTGTTTTGTTAAAACGTCTATTGTGCCAATCAAGATTGAAAATTTTTCCATCTTTAATCTTAATGGTTTCAAAACAACTAGGGTGCATTTAATCTTAAAATAAATCAGTTGATAGATAACGTTCAGCTGTATCGCAAAGTATGGTTACAAATACTTTGCCTTTGTTCTCTTCTCTTGAAGCAACTTTGACGGTAGCTGAAATGTTTGCACCTGATGAAATACCCACCAATAAACCTTCCTCAACGGCTACCTTCTGGGCATACTTAATCGCCTCTTCATCAGAGACTTGAATCACCTCATCATAGATGTCTGTGTTTAAAATATTAGGAACAAACCCAGCACCAATACCTTGGATTTTATGAGGACCAGCAACATTTCCTGAGAGTATTGAGGAGTTACTTGGTTCAACAGCAATGGCTTTAAGCGTAGCAACATGTTCTTTTAAAGTTTCAGATGTGCCTGTTAGTGTTCCTCCTGTACCGACAGCTGCAACAAAATAATCAACACTATTTTGGGTGTCTTTTAAAATTTCTAATGCTGTTGTCTGTCGGTGAATTTCAGGATTATGAGGATTATCAAACTGTTGCAATACATAAGCATTTAGCTCTTTGGCTAAACTATTTGCTCTATTAATTGCCCCTCCCATACCTTCTGATGCAGGGGTGAGTACAATCTTTGCACCTAAATGTGTTAGCAGTTTACGACGCTCAATACTCATAGACTCAGGCATGGTTAGCACAAGTTTGAGTGATTTTGAAGCACAAATAGCAGCCAAGCCAATACCTGTATTTCCTGAAGTTGGTTCGATAATGGTTGAGTGTTGGTCTATTTTTCCCTCTTTGAATGCTTGGTTAATCATATTCATCGCAATTCTATCTTTAACCGAAGAGGTAGGATTCATGAATTCACATTTACCTAAAATGGTGGCTCCTGTAAGTTCGGAGAGTTTGTTTAATTTTACTAATGGAGTATTGCCAATAAGTCCTTCAATATTTTGATGTATCATTTTTTACCTTTCTTAACTTAATATTTTTTATTTTATATCTATAATAGAGTATTGCAGTTTTTCTCCTGCATACATAGGGATAACTTCACCATAGTGATGTGGTACGATAAATTCTTTCTCTTCTAGGGTAACGAGTTTAGGAGATATTTTAATATTCGAATATATTTTTTGTGCATTATCTGAAACAAAAGCTTGTAGTTTTTGCATGGTTGAGTGTTTCATGAAGAGTTCACTTAAAACTTGTAAGGCAATGGGTGCCGTAAAGACACCAGCTGCACAACCACACGCCTCTTTGGCATGTTGGGGGTGAGGGGCTGAATCTGAACCAAACATCACTTTGGGGTGACCCCCTAGTGCAACTTTAAGTAAAGCTTCTCTGTCTTCTGGACGTTTGGCAATGGGTTTACAAAAAAGATGAGGTTGTAACATGCCCCCTGCTACATCATCTAAAGTAATGAGTAGATGATGAAGCGTAATGGTGGCATAGAGATTGTCAAATTTATCTAAAAGAGCCACGCTCTCTTGGGTGGTAATATGCTCCATAATAATTTTTAGTTTTGGAAAGTTAGTGGCTAACATGGCGTAAACAGAAGCAAATTCAGCCTCTCTGTCCATTACAAATCCATTGGTTTCACCATGAATACAAAGAGGAATGTTCAACTCACTCATCGCTGTTAGCGTTGGGCGTAACTCCTCCACGTCAAAACCACTTAGTCCACCTTCTGAATTGGTCGTAATTCCTGCTGGGTAGAGTTTAATGGCTGTAAGTTCATCTTTAATAGATTCTAAAAACTCTTTGGTGTAAGTAGGCTTAAAAAATAGCGTCATATAAGGGGTAAAATTTTGCTCATTAGAAGCTTTTAAAATACGTTCTTTATAGGCTAACAGTGCCTCTCTTGTCTCAATGGGAGGCACAAGGTTTGGCATAATTAGCCCTCCTGCAAAAGTTTCAGCAGAAAGAGGAGCAACGGTTTCAAGCATTGCTTCATCTCGAAGGTGTAAGTGCATATCAAGGGGTGCGTGTAGTGTAATAAACATTTGATACCTCAGAAAAGTTTCCACGATTATTGCACAAATATTGTTAAAAAAGAGAGTTTTTAGTGATTAAAATTTTTGAGAAGATAAAAATATGGATTTTTTTGAGGCACTAACCAATACTTCACCTCTATATTAATAGAGAGTTCCATTATCTTTGGGGCTTGATATTTGATAATTGGATAATCAATCCCCCCTGCAAAAAGTTGGTTACATCGTAAAATTCTAAGCGTTGTTTGGGTTAATGCTTTATCGACTCTGTTAAACTCAAATTGCCACTTGGCATACTCGGAGCAAGTAGGGTAGTAGCGACAAGAAGCAGGTAACATCTTTGAAAAGTATTGATAGCCCTTAATAGGAGCAATAAAAAGTTTACTCCACATTAATTATTTTTCCATTTTGAACGATGTAGGAAGCAGACATATTGGCTGAATGATAAATGGTAGTTCCATATTTTTTAGAGTAGTATTGTAAAAGTATCTTTTGTTGCGTAGGCTCAATGGAGGGGACGACCCAACCATTGTTAGAAATGACTATCATATTTTTAGGTTTACCCTCATAAAGAGGCTCTGAACAGGCTTCATAGCAGATGGCATTTCTAAATGTTTTTCCATTAACTTCATAATCCGTAGGTCTTTTGGCTGCCACATAGTCAGGAGCGCCATCAAAAAAGAGGTCGTTGATAATTTTTCCCATAAAATCTGGTAGAGGATTGACTTCTCCAAAAGGAACAAGCACTACTTTGTTCGCAACGGTATAGCTCCCCTTTTTAAAAATATAGCTAGAGTTCCGAGGCACTTCTCCATCAAGATAGAGTGCGCCTAAGACAATGGTAATTTGATGAGAACGTTTGAGTAAGGCTTCCATAAGATTAGGCTGTTGATTAAGAAATAGGGCAAAAATAGATTCAGGTAAAATAACCAATGATTTTTTCTCAGCAATGGCTTGGTCAATGGTGTCAAAAACCATGCCAATGTGTTTTTGTTGTAGTTCAGGTTTCCATTTATCGACTACATTGATGTGGAAATTACTCAAAGCAATATTTGGGCTTACTTTTTTGGTGTCTTTAAAATGCGAAGCATAAGGATAAGCCCCTAAAATAAGCAGTAAAAATAGAAATTGTTTCTTGTAAATACTTAAAACCAAAGAGAGCAAGACTAAAGCAAACTGCCATTTTTCAACGCCTATGTAGGAGTTGGTAAAAACAAGTTCTGGTTTGTACCAATCAAACCCAAAAGGGTGAATGGTGGAAAAAATTAAAAGTATCAAAGCTTTAGAAAGAAGATTTAAACTTTTATGATAATGTGCTAAATACTCTGAAATAGTCCCAAAAAATGTAAAAATTAATCCAAAAATAGTAGAAGAAAAAAGAATACCTATGGGAATTGCCCATGCAAAACCATAGTTCTTAAAACTTATTGAAAGCCACCAAAACCATAAGGTAGCCATAAAAAAGCCAAACCAAAACCAAACTTTTTTGTCAGATTGAAGCAAGTAGTAAAAAGTAAGTAGTCCTAAAAGGGTATTGAGAAAATAATTAACCACCCCAAACCAATCTAAGTAGAGAGAACTAGCACTAAGTAGGGCGATGAAAAAGCCTCGTGTTATATTCTTAGTGGTAAAATACGCACTAATTTTTATTATATTACTCAAAGGATTCCCTTATGCAACAATTAGGACAGTTTTTGCCCCTTATTTTTTTATTTGCTATTTTTTATTTTTTAATTATTAGACCTCAGCAAAAACAACAAAAAGAACACGCTGCGATGTTAGAAGCACTCTCTAAAGGTGATAGTATTGTCACCTCTGGTGGACTTTTAGCTGAAGTAGTTAAAGTTGAAGAAGATTTTATCAAAATAAAACTGAACGACACAAGCATTGTTAAACTTGACAAAGCATTTGTAAACAAAAAGGTAGAAGCATAGTAATGGGAAATTTAAACTATAGAGTCGTTGTTTTTCTCTTTGCATTTTTATTTGGGGTAGTCTTCTCTATTCCCTCTTTGATGCAGAGTGATGAAGGTAAAAAGATTACCCTTGGGCTTGACCTGCAAGGAGGGCTACATATGCTTCTCTCGGTTAAGACTGAAGTGGCATTAGAGTCTAAAATTAAATCAATGGGTACGTCATTGAAGTACAATTTAGAAGATGAAGAGATTGTTTATGATGCTTTAAAAATTGATGGAAACAAAGTTACTTTTGAGCTTTTAGACAATGATGATATTAAAAATGTTGATACGCTATTAGCCGAAAATTTTGCTGATACGAAGTTGGTCAAAAAAGGTTTGACTTATACGCTTTCTTTAACGGAAAAACAAGCCCAAGAGACAGAAAAATCTGCTATTGACCAAGCTGTTGAGACCATTCGTAACCGTCTAAATATGTTTGGACTAGCAGAACCAACGGTTGCGAAACAAGGAAGTGACCGAATTTTAGTCGAAGTTCCTGGGATTAAAACGCAAAAAGATGAAAACCGTATTAAAGCACTTATTGCTAAAGCTGCCCACTTACAAATGATGGCTGTTGATGAAGACCGAGCGAACCGTGTTTACTCCATGAGTGAGGAAGAAGCTAAAAGTTATGGAGACATTATTTTACCAGATGTTGAAAACAATGCCACTAAGTATCTTCTCTACTCTGTACCAATATTAGATGGTTCAATGCTTACCGATGCTAAAATGGGGTATGAGCAAAAGACAAAACGACCAATGGTGACTTTTTCACTTAACTCTCAAGGGGCTAAAATTTTTGGTGATTTTACCGAAAAATCAGTAGGTAAACGTATGGCAGTTGTATTAGATGGTGAAGTCTATACAGCTCCAAATATTATTCAGCGAATTGGTGGAGGAAATGTTCAGATTACAGGTGCATTTACGCCACAAGAAGCTACCGATATTTCTATTGCTTTACGTTCTGGAGCGTTATTAGCCCCTGTTCAAGTGGAGAGCCAACGAAGTATTGGACCGAGTCTTGGAGCTGACAACATTAAAGCGAGTATCATCGCTTTAGTGGTAGGTTTCTTAGCTGTTATTATCTTTATGGTGCTTTACTACGGTGCAGCAGGGATTATCTCAAATATTGCATTGGTTGCGAATTTATTTCTCATCTTGGCTATTATGTCACTGTTTGAAGCAACGCTTACGCTTCCTGGAATGGCAGGGATTATCTTAACCGTGGGGATGTCTGTTGATGCCAATGTTATTATTAATGAGCGTATCCGTGAACTTTTACACGAAGGTTCATCACTCACAAAAGCAATTGAACAAGGGTACAACAATGCCTTTACTGCAATTTGGGACGCGAATGTGACCACGCTTATTGCGTCGGTGGTACTGTTTGCGTATGGTACAGGACCAATTAAAGGTTTTGCATTGACCATTAGTATTGGTATTTTGGCTTCTATGCTAACAGCTATTTTAGGAACCCATGGTATTTATCAATGGTTACTCCCTAAAATGGATAAGAAACAATTAAAATTCTGGTTTGGAATTAATAAAGGAGCGAAATAATGGAAGTTTTTAAATACAAAAAAGCCATAGGCTTTATGGCAAATGCCAAAAAGACAGCTAGCGTTTCAGCTTTTTTAGTCATCGCTTCTTTGGTTCTTCTTTTTACTAAGGGCTTAAACTATGGAATTGACTTTGCAGGTGGAACAATCATTCAAGTGAAATATGAGGGGGTAGCCCCCATTGAAAAAGTAAGAAATATTGTGGCAAAAAATGCAAAATATGCAGGAGCCACAGTTACCAAATTTGGAACAGATGCTGAGATTGTTATTCGTACAAAACAAGCATCAAAATCAATTTCTGGTGGGGCTAAAGTAGAAGTTCAAAAGATGCTCAAAGATACAGGAACATTTGAGATTAGACGTGTGGATTTGGTAGGTCCTGCTGTGGGTGATGAGCTAAAAACTAAAGGTTTACTCTCTATGCTCTTTTCTATTTTAGGGATTTTAATCTATCTTTCATTTAGATTTGAGTGGCGTTTTGCAGTCGCTTCAGTGGTTGCTTTAGTGCATGATGTTACCATTGCTATGGGAATGTTAGCCCTTTTCCAAGTAGATATTAACCTACCAATTTTGGCAGCCATTTTAACTATTTTGGGGTATTCACTGAACGATACGGTTATTGTTTTTGACCGTATTCGTGAGGGTATTCGTACCATAAAATCACCCAATATGGCAGAGGTAATTGATGAATCTGTTACCCACACACTATCACGTACAACTTTGACTTCATTAACGACATTCTTTGTGGTTTTAACCCTCTTCTTATTTGGAGGAGAGATTATTCATGGTTTCTCATTTACACTTTTAGTGGGTGTTGTTGTGGGTACTTACTCTTCTATTTTTGTGGCATCACCAATTTTGATGTGGTTAAACTTTTCAGTAACAGAGTTTAGAGAAAAAGAAGCAGCCGCTGCGAAACGTCAAAAAGAGCGAGAGAAACAACGTGCTCAATTTGAGCAAGGAACCATATAGATGAATTGGGGTAAAGTCTTTTACATTTTTTTTACACTGATGTCACTTACGACATCGGTGGCATTTTTATTTGAACATTCAGCAACAGCACTTTTTGCAGCAGCGAGTATTAATTTCATTTCAAGTATTTTAAAACTGGGTGTTAGAAATCTTTTGGCAGCTGAACTGTTAGCAGGTTCATTGGTAGCAGACTTACACCTTCTTCCTGCATTTTTTATGTTCCAATTTGGTAATACAGCTTCAAATGAAGACCTAATTAAAGGTCTAGTTGCTGGTGCAATTATTGCTAATTTATATACATTGGTTGTTTCTATTGTTGAGAGTGCTAAAACGAAGGAAGAGTTTTAGTCGTAAATCTTCTTTAAGAGTTTATCTCTGTATGAAGTTTATTTTCCATACCGTCTGTTTTTAACTTTATTTCCTAACACAACAACAGCCATTCCGTAAAAGGTACTGTGGTTATAGGTGGTAATGACTCTAAAGTTATGCGTTCCAAACCAAAGTTCATCATATCCATGTTTTGGAAGTTTAATAAGTGAAACAGGACCTTTATAGTGTAACTTTTTTCTGGCTTTAATCCCATATTTTTTTCTTAGTTTGTATTGTGAATATTTTGTCTTATAGCCAGTTTTTAGTCGTTTAAAGCGATTACCTTTATATTTTGCACGAACAGCCACTTGTGAAATGTTTCGGTTCCACCCATTTTGTGAAAAGTAGTTTGCAACTGAACCAATAGCATCTTCAGCATTCCAAAGGTCTGTTACCCCATCACCATTAAAATCAACGGCAAAGGTAAGATAGGAGGAGGGAATGAATTGACCATAACCCATCGCTCCTGCACTTGAACCCATAAGGGTAGCTGCATCTAAATTAGATTGTCGTGCCATGAGTAGAAATTTTTCAAGCTGGTCAGTATAGAAAGCTTCACGTTTATCACCAAGCATCGCTTTGGTGGTTAAGACATCAATCACACGTTTTTTCCCAAAATTTACCCCATAAGCAGTTTCAATTCCTAAAATACCCATAATATACTCTGGCAATACACCATACTCTTTATAGGCACGGTTAAGCGTTTGTTCATGTTCATTCCAAAATGCAACACCACGATTGATATTGCGTTCATAAACAAACATTCCTTTATATCTATCCCATTTTCCTTTTGGTTTCAAGGTGACATTACAGTTTTTGGAACTATCCGAGTTTGTGTCACAAGGAATATCTACATAGTCAGAGTTATGTGCATTTGAAAATAGCTTATAGAGGTAATCATAGTCAAAACCATGTTCGGTATGCATTCTTTCAATAAAGTAGCTTAGCAGTGGATTATTTGCAAATTCTCCTGTGAGTCCACCTGCAACTTCTTGATTTGTTTCTATTGTAGGGAGAACCATCGTATCGGGTGGTGTAGGTGTATCAGAACTACTAACGATAGGTGCTTCTGTATTATGCCTTAGGTGTGTGGTCGTCGTAAGGTTGGTCTCTTGCGTGTTTGTGGTATTGGTGTCATTTTCTTTCTGAATGTTTTTGATACTACAAGCTGTTAATAATAAAGAGACAGTCGAGAGTAATAATAAATTTGTTTTCATATTTTTTAAAAATCCTAGTTTTTAATAAGTATTATAATAGGTATTTATAAAATCACTATGAAATTCTCATAAAAGCCCGAAAAGCACATTTTAGCTTCTATTTTGTGTTTAAAATAAGATGAAAATATTAATTTTGCTATAATTCGTGTTAGATTTATAGATGGAGTACACATAATGAGTTATAGCCCAGGTGAAATAGAAAATAAATGGCAAACAAAATGGAGCGAACAAGAAGCGTTTGAACCAAAAGATGACAAAACTTTAGAGAAAAAATACATTTTAAGTATGTTCCCTTTCCCCAGTGGACGACTGCACATGGGGCATGTACGAAACTACTCCATTGGTGATGCCATGGCACGGTACTATCGTAAACAAGACTACAACGTACTTCACCCAATTGGTTGGGACGCATTTGGTATGCCTGCTGAAAATGCAGCGATTAAACACGGACGACACCCTAAAGAGTGGACATACGCGAACATTGATTATATGCGTAAAGAGTTAGCGACTTTGGGACTCTCTTTCTCTGAAACACGTGAGTTTGCTACCTGTGATGAACTCTATACTAAGTGGGAGCAAGAGTTTATTATTAAGATGTTTGAGGAGAAGTTACTCTACCGTGAATCGACCACGGTAAATTGGTGTGAAGATTGTCACACTGTTTTGGCCAATGAACAGGTAGAAGAGGGGTGTTGTTGGCGTTGTGACAATGAAGTAGAACTCAAAGAGATGCCAGGGTATTATCTTGACATTAGAAAATATGCCGATGAACTACTTGAAGATTTAAAACTTCTTGAGGGAAAATGGTCGCCACAAGTGCTTACAATGCAGAGCAATTGGATTGGGAAGTCACAAGGTTTGGAGTTTGACTTTAAACTCTCTACTGCTTCAAAAGAGAAGTTAAAAGGTGAATTTGAAGGATTTGATGTTTTTACGACTAGACCAGATACCATTTATGGCGTAACTTACACGGCTTTAGCCCCTGAACACCCTATTGTGAAAGCCTTAATCAAAAATGCGTTGTTAGAGGCTAAGGTAATTGAAGAGATTAAAAACATTGCCAATATGACTGAAGTAGAACGTGCCAAAGCAGGAAAAGTAGGTTTTGACCTTGGCATTACGGTCATACACCCTTTAACAGGTGAAGAGATTCCTGTTTGGGTAGCAAACTTTGTTTTGGCATCTTATGGTGGTGGGGCTGTTATGTCCGTGCCTACGCATGATGAGCGTGACTTTGAGTTTGCTACCCAATACGATTTACCTCTAAAGTATGTCATTGAAGGTGGAAAAGAGGGTGAAGCTTACACAGGTGAGGGGGTGCTTATTAATTCTGAAGAGCTTAACGGCATCAAAAATACTAAAGCTAAAGCAGAGGTCATTAAACTCTTTGAAGAAAAAGCTTTAGGAAAAGGAACAACCAACTATAAGCTAAGAAATTGGGGGATTAGTCGTCAGCGTTATTGGGGTGCTCCTATTCCGTTTGTGCATTGTGAAGCCTGTGGTTTAGTACCTGAAAAAGTAGAAAACTTGCCCATTGCACTTCCTGAAGATGTGGAGATAACAGGAGAGGGAAATCCTCTTGAAAATCACCCAACTTGGTCAAAGTGTACTTGTCCAAAGTGTGGATCTGAAGCCAAACGTGAAACCGATACACTCGATACCTTTGTACAATCTTCATGGTATCAGTTCCGTTATGCCACCGACCCTAAAAAATGGAACGCTTGTGGGATTGACAAAGAAGATGTAAACTATTGGCTAGGGGTTGATCAGTACATTGGAGGGGTAGAACACGCCATTTTACACCTACTCTATGCACGTTTCTTTACCAAAGCCTTGCGTGATGTGGGCTTCATAGATGATTTAAAAGAGCCATTTAATAACTTACTTACTCAAGGCATGGTACTGATGGACGGGGCTAAAATGTCCAAGTCTAAAGGCAATACGGTTGATCCAGATGCCCTTGTAGAGAAGTATGGAGCAGACACAGCACGACTCTTTACGCTTTTTGCAGCCCCTCCACAAAAAGAGCTAGAGTGGAATGACTCAGCTGTTGAGGGGGCGTTTAGGTTTATTAAAAAACTTTATGATAGACGTAGCAAAGTTAGCTCTAAAGAGTTACCAATCATTGACCACAGCTCTTTAAATAAAGAAGAGAAAATAGCCCGTGCTAAAGTCTATGATGCTCTTAAAAAGTCCATAGATGTTTACGAAAAAACTTTTACCTTTAACACGCTCATTGCTGCTTGTATGGAAGCGTTAAATGCTTTAGACAAACAAGAAAATGAGCAAGTTTGGGCAGAAGGGCTTTATATTATCACACATCTTTTAGAGCCTATTATCCCTCATGTGTGTGCTGAATTAAGTGAAGAGCTTTTTGACTCTAAAAACTTACAAGGTAAACTAGAGGTACTAGAAGAGGTATTTGTTCAAGACAGTTTAACCTTAGGCGTTGCCATTAATGGAAAAAGACGTAACGAAATAGAAGTTGATGCAGGAGCATCAAAAGAAGATATTATCGCCATGGCTAAAGCTTCTGTTGAGAAGTGGCTTGAAGATAAAACGGTCGTTAAAGAGATTTTAGTACCTAAGAAGATGGTGAATTTGGTGGTGAAATAAAATGGAATAATTTTCTTTTTAGCTTGTGAACTCAATGTCTTACCCTCTCTAAACTTGATATTTTTTTCGAGGGTAGACTGTTTTAGGAACTAACTGTAATTGACACAGAGTCTCTCAATAGATAGTATCATTAATATTACTATCATTTAAAGTGAAAACATTCCAATAATAACCATATGATTTATGTCTGGTCCTGCCTTAGCTATTAATAAACTACTTGCTTGAATTGTTGATGTAAAAATCCCTATCATTATTAAAATGAAGAGACTACGAAAAGTATTTTTGAATTTAATCATTACCTTACTCCTTAATTTTTTTGTGCCTGTATCATAATGATTAAAAACATAATTAAATAAAAAATTGGAGGATAAAAATAAATCAACTTAATAAAGAAATGTAATAGGGTAGTATTTATAAAGAGGAAATTAATAGAAAAAAGCAACTTCCATTGCCTTCAAGTAGATGATTTTGTAGAGCTTTTAGATTAGAATTAGGTTTTACTAACTCTAATCTAAAATTTATAGAGAGTAAAGTTCTTTCTCTCTGGTAATTAAAATGTCTCCAAGGAAAAAATATGCTTCTTTCCATGCATTCACAACATCGTCTGTTGCTGCATCACCAAGTATCTCTTTAATTGCTTGAAGTAAAGAGACTCCTACCATAGGATAGTGTTCTGGTTTTACCTTAGTTTTTACATGACGTTTTGCCATCGTCTCCACAGCACCACCAAGTGCATCAAGATTATCAATGTTTGAAGCATATGTAGCGATGGCACTTGCTAGTTTTTTATGTTGGTCAGTTGGAGC
Organism: Campylobacteraceae bacterium; assembly: GCA_026985655.1. Classification (GTDB taxonomy): domain Bacteria; phylum Campylobacterota; class Campylobacteria; order Campylobacterales; family Sulfurovaceae; genus UBA1140. The sequence continues at coordinate 16,460 of JALSQB010000012.1, forward strand.
ATCTCCAAAAAGTTCTCGTGTTTCTGGATGATTTTCAAAAAGAATTTCATACATTCTTGTTGTAATTGCTTCTCCATGTTCTGTAATAACAGGTGCTGTTGCTTTACATATCTCTTGTGTTTGTGCTGATAAGCTCATTGTATTCCTTAAATATTAATTTTTCTAAACAATTATAACTTTATTTTGCTAAAAATCTAAGCCAAAAATAGCCAAATAAGCCTGCAAAGAGTGAAGCGACTAAAATTCCAACTTTGGCTTGAAATATAAGTTCAGGTGTATTGATAAACGCTAAATCTGATACAAATATAGACATTGTAAATCCAATTCCTCCTAAAAAAGCCACCCCAAATAGTTGACTGATTGAACTGTTTTTAGGGAGTTTGGCAATGTTGAGTTTGATGGCTAAGTATGCAACACCAAAGATGCCAATAACTTTTCCTAAAATAAGCCCTAGAATAATACCCATAGAGACAGGTTGCATTATGGTTGTAGCCATTGAGCTAAAATCAATAGCAATTCCTGCATTGGCTAAGGCAAACAGAGGAATGACAATTAGTGCCACAGGTAGATGTAAATCATGTTCTAGTCTTGATGCAGGTGTGCCAATGGCATTAATTCTATCTTTGATATTGGATAAAATAGCCTTTTGTTGTTCATTTAAAAGGTTATTTTCTGATGCTGGATAGTTATCATACTCTTCAAGAAGATTTTTCGTCTCTTGCGTAAAGTGTTTTGGTGCTTCTTTGGGGGTAGAGGGTATAGCCATTGCCGAAATAACACCTGCAATGGTTGCATGAACACCAGATTCTAGCATAAATAGCCACATTAAAATACCCATGACAAAGTAGGGTAGAACCATATGGATTCCAAAACGGTTAAAGGCAAGCATTACTAAAAAAGCTCCACCTGCTAATGCTAAAGGCAAAAATTGAATCTGCTCGGTATAAAAAATAGCAATGACTAAAACAGCCCCAAGGTCATCAACAATGGCAAGTGCAACCAAAAAAGTTACCAGTGCTGTAGGAACTCTCTTTCCTAAAAGTACCAAAGCAGAGATAGCAAAAGCAATATCGGTAGCCATTGGGATTCCCCAACCATTTGAAGCAGGTGTTCCTTGTGTCATAAAAAGATAGATAATAGCAGGGAATAGCATACCTCCAATAGCTGATAAAATCGGTAAAATAGCTACTTTGATGTTTGAGAGTTCGCCTACGGAAACTTCTCTTTTTATCTCTAACCCAATTACAAAAAAGAAGATAGCCATGAGTCCATCGTTTATCCAGTGATGTAGTGTATGTGATAATGCCCAAGAGCCAATATTTAAATCTATTTTAGTATGAAAAAAGTGAGCATAACTCTCTGAAAGTGGTGAGTTAGCAAGTATTAATGCTAATATAGTCATAAATATCAGAATAATACCTGTGGTTGTTTGTGCGTGTAAAAAGTGTTCAAAGGGGGTAGAGACCTTTTTAAAGGCTCTCTCCCAAGGGGCGTATAGTTTCATCTACTCCACCATATCGTATAAAGCTTCTATCTCTCTGTCCCAAATGGTCTCGTCAATGGTTTCTAAGACCAAAGGAATGTCATTCATTCGTTCATCGTTCATAATAAATTTAAAAGCGTCCCAACCTATCTCTCCCTCACCCAAAGAGTGGTGACGATCGACACGGCTTCCTAATTTGGGTTTAGAGTCGTTGATGTGCATCGCAGATAAATACTCAAAGCCTACCAAACGCTCAAATTCGTCCATTGTCTTATCATACGCTTCACGTGTTCGTAAATCATAGCCTCCTGTAAAGGTATGGCAAGTATCCAAACAAACCCCCACACGGCTTTTATCTTCAACTTTATTGATAATATGTGCCAAATGTTCAAATTTATAGCCCAAATTTGTTCCTTGTCCTGCTGTGTTTTCAATGACAAGTTTAACCTTACTTCCTTTAGTCGCTTCAATGGCTACATTAAGCGACTCTGCAATAACATCTAAGCAGTTAAGCTCTGCTTCAATGATTTTGTCATCATACTCTGGGTCTTTTTTAGCAACTTTTAGCAAATGGCTTCCAGGGTGAAAATTTAAAAGTTCAAGTCCAAGCTGTTCACATCGTTCCAATTCATCAATAAACGCTTCACGAGATTTTTCTAACTTCTCAACTTCAGGGTGACCTAAATTAATGAGATAGCTATCATGAGGTAAAACATGTTTAGGTAAAACACCTGATGCTTTTAAATTGGCTTTAAAGCTCTCTATCATTTTAGGCTCTAAGGGTTTGGCGACCCATTGACGTTGATTTTTGGTAAAAAGAGCAAATGCTTTTGCCCCAATTTTCATAGCATTTAAAGGGGCATTATCAACTCCTCCACTTGCACTAACATGTGCGCCTACAAATTTCATTACTGTTTTCTCACTTTGATTAAAATTTTGTTTAGTTTATCACGAAAAGTTCGTTTTCCACTTATGACTGAATATCTAATATCATATTTATCCTCTTTGGTGATTTTTTGCTCAAAACCACCTGCTACTTCTTCTAAATTCTCTTTTTCAAAAATAGGTTCTGCTTTAAAAATATTTTCAAGTAGTGTGCTAGGATAAGAAGCAGATAAAACTTTTTCATTAAACTCCTCTTTCTCCATACATTGAAGCAGTGACAAGCAGATATTTTGAGCATTAATATTTAAATCAACCAAGGCTTGTCCCGCGGTATATATTTCAACTTTGATATTTTCATCATCATTATAGATAAACCCCATATCTGCAAATTTTATGCTGGGGGTTTTCATTACAATAAAGGCACTCTCCTGTTTTTTTACCTCTTTAATTGAACACGCATTGAAAAGTAAAATTAGCCCTAATAACAAGCATTTATTTTTTAACATTTTTATCCTCTTTTTTTTAACTATTATATCAAAATTAATTTATTTCTTATTTAAGTTTTTATTAAGTATTTTAAGTTATAATTTCGTCCATAAGTTATCAAATGGCCCCTTCGTCTAATGGTTAGGATCCATGGTTTTCATCCATGTTATAGGAGTTCGAATCTCCTAGGGGTCACCATTTAGTAGCTTATACTTTTTAAATTTAGTGGCCCCTTCGTCTAATGGTTAGGATCCATGGTTTTCATCCATGTTATAGGAGTTCGAATCTCCTAGGGGTCACCACTAAATTCCTTCATTTTTTT
>JALSQB010000013.1 GCA_026985655.1 Campylobacteraceae bacterium
AAACAACTCAACTTTGAAGTCTTTAACGACTGGTTGCCTACGGACAACTGTTTTGTATCGGTTGATGAGAAGTACAAAGACAGCTATGGTGTGCCTGTGGCAAACATTAGGGTAGGTGCGCATGAACACGACCTTAAAGTGGGTGAATATCTTGCAAAAAAAGCTGAAAAAGTTTTAAAAACCATGGGAGCAAAAGAGGTCTATTCGTCCATCTCCTCTGCCCCACCACCCAACTTACAAGCAGGAGGGTGTCGTTTTGGTAATGACCCTAAAACTTCGGTGTTAAATAAGTACTGTCAAGCCCATGAAGTCACTAACCTCTTTGTCACCGATGGCTCATTTATGCCCACAGGGGGTTCGGTGACTTATACTTGGACAATTTACGCCAATGCTTTTCGGGTGGGTGATTATATCGTACAACACAAAAAGAAGTGGTTATAAAAAATTAATCAATATTTTTAGGTATCTCAATGGAGAAAATAGCACCCTTTTCCCCATTGCGTAATGTCACTTTTCCATTCATGCTATCTTCAACAATGAGCTTTAAAATGTACAATCCTAAACCTGTGCCGTGATGCTTCTCTTTACTCGTAAAGTAGGGAGAAAATATCTTTTTCATGTCTTTTTTGGGAACGCCTCCTCCATTGTCTTCAACCGAAAAAATAACATTTTGACCTTGTTCTTGAACATCAATATGAATTTCACCTTTACCGATGATGTCTAATTTTTCTTGACAAATATAGATGGCATTATTTAAAAGTACTAAAAGCGATTGTAACAATTCAGAAGGATAGCCTTTTACCTGAATATTTATCTCTTCAGAGAAGTGCAGTTCAAGCTTATCGGAGAGCGAAAAAGAGCTTAAATGTTTTGCTTGAATTAAAACACTTAAGACATTAAAAACTTGTGCCTCTTTATTTTTTGAAAAGAAGTCGGTAAAGTCATTAATGGTTTTTGAAAGATACGCCGTAGTACCTTCAATGTCATCTAAATAGTTATTAAAACGTTTGGCATCAAGATTTTTTTTACGATAGTCAATATCTAAATTAAGCACTGTTCCATTAATCGCAGAGAGTGGTTGTCGCCATTGATGGGCAATAAGTGAAATCATCTCTCCCATGGAAGCTAGTTTACTTTGTCTGACTAAAAATTTTTCTTGCTCTTGATGCTCTTTACTTCTTGTTCTTAAATGCTCCAGAAAAAATAGAATGCTCATAAGTAAAAAAGGAAGCCAAAAATAAGCAATAGAGATATAAAGATTATCTAAAAACAGATAGAGTGTTCCTGCAAAACTAAGCGTAATACTAAAGAAAATCAAAAGCATACTCTTGACATAAAACTTCTTAAAAAATAGATACGCAATCCATAAACTAAGTACAAAGGAGAGTAGTAAATTTAACTTTTTATAGAAAACATTTTCACGTATGTAATTGTTATTTAAAATATTTTCAATGGCAAGTGCATGTATCATACTGTTTGAGATTTTTGTACCTGAAGCTGTCCTATAAATAGGAGTTAATCCAATCAATGATGAGCCTAAAATTACAATTTTACCTGAAATTTCCTCTTTGGGAACTTTCCCTCTTAAAATGTCAATGGCTGAAAATACTTTTGGTTTACTCAAAGGGAAATTGAGTAAAATTTCATTTTTAGGTAAATTATCAGCAATGTTTTCATCAAAACTCATCAGTGTTGCCAACGCAAATGAGGGAAAAACTTTGTGATTATATTCCATAAAAAGAGGTACTCGACGAAAGATACCATCGCTCTCTTTCCATGCATTGATAAAACCAAAATTTTTCACTCCACTTTGTAACTCTTTATGATTACAAAGGAAAGTATTCGCACCCATTTTAGCTTTTCGTGTCGCAAAAATATTCTGCTTATAACTAAGCTCTTGACAGTGTTTATTGGTGTAGCCATTATCATAAAAATAAGTAGAGAGTGTGCCTCTGGCATTTTGAACACTCTTTAAAAACAACTTATCATTGTCCCTTAAATATTGTGGTACGCTCTTAAACTGAAGCTCTAAATTGAAAAACTCTTTATAAAACTTTTTAATATTAACAGGTGAACTTCTATCAACTTCAGGAAAGAGTATGTTAATCCCTAAAGCAGAAGGATTTAAGGCATTAATTTCATCTACAAGATTAGCACTAAGTACTCTTGACCAAGGCCATTGCCCAAGAACCTCTAAACTTTTTTCATCAATATTAACAATGACGGTATAGAACTCCTTATCGTGTCCTACTTTATGCGTAAGGGTCATCATGGAATCATATACCTTATAATCAAGAGTTTTTACATAATCACTATGGTAAAAGTAAATATGCATCAACAAGACCACAATAACAGAAGTAAAAATCTTTGTAAAATTAAACATGCATTACTTAATAAATATCTCTACATTACGATTCTTGGCTTCAGCTGTATTATCTGGTGTTTCTACCAATAAATCTTCTTCGCCATAACCTTTAGCTACTAAAGAACTTACCTCAATATTTTTTTCTTTAATAATTTCTTCAATATATTTTGCACGTTTTAACGAAACTTTTACATTGAGTTCACTTGACCCCACGGTGTCTGTATGACCAATAATATCGACCATACAAGGGGTACGTTTGAGCATCATTTTAATCGCTGTTTCTAATATTTTCTCTGATTCTTCAGTCAATTTCATCTGTTTGGCTTGAAAATATAATCTAAAAACAAGACCTTTTTGAGGAGAAGCTGACAAAGCTTTAGCAAAACGTTTTTTTATCTCTTCTGGTGGCATCATTTTAGGGGTTGGTGGTGCTTTTTTCTTATCGGACATATCTACATAAGCACCTATACGGTCAAGATTAGCACTTCCTTTTTCAGTTGAGACCATGACTGCATTGTGTGTTTTACCGTTATTTAACAAGACTACGGTTGTTGTTTTAGCTTCTACTACTTTTGGAACGTCCATAAATGGTAGGCTATAAATACTCGTTAGAAGTAGTAACTCGAAAAATCGATACTGCATTATTTGGCTTCCACTGCAAATTTTGTACCACGAATGCCAATCACGCCTGTAGGAATACGAAATTTTACCGATTTTGGAGCGAGTTTACCAATTTTTCCAGAAGAGAAAACTGCCTTACCTTTTTTTAACTCCAAATCAACATTATACTTCTTCTCATCGGGCTTAACAATAAATTTATTAATCACAAAAATTGCTTTAGAACCTAATGAGACACGGGTTCCATCATCAAAAGTAATGCCTATGGAACTTTCAGTTTTAGTAAACAAAATATCACCATTTTCTAACAAACTTCCCTCTTTTAAAAGAACTATTTTTTTAGCTCTTTTCACTTCAGCTTTACCTGTTAATGTTTTGACCATACCTACACTAGAATACAGTGTAGAAGAGATAAGTGAGATGAGAATAAATAATTTTTTGATTTGCATTATCAACCTTTTACTGAAAATTAATTTAAATATTTTATCTATTTGAGCCTTAATACTTCACCCATTATATTAAAACTTGTTATAATACTTGAACTTTAATCCATAAAGATGCCACAT
>JALSQB010000014.1 GCA_026985655.1 Campylobacteraceae bacterium
CACATGAAACTTATCAAATATAGTTTATCTACTTTATTACTAATATTTATAATGTTTTTTTTCTTAAACTATCTATTTCCCTTAAATAGTAATCGTTTAAACAAACCACTATCAACACTCATCTATGATAACACGCATCACCTCATCGCCATTAAACTTAGCAGTGATGGATTTTTACGCATACCCATTAAACCAAAGGTGCTTAACTCAAAAGTTAAAAAAATTGTCCTTGCCTATGAAGACCAATATTTTGAAAGTCACTTTGGGGTAAATCTTCTCTCTATTGTTCGTGCTGTATGGTCTAATCTTAACAACAAAAAAAAGATTGGGGCTTCAACCATCACCATGCAAGTGGCACGTATGATGCACCATAAACCACGAACATTCAGTCAGAAAGTCATTGAGATGTTTCAAGCCTTACAATTAGAGTTCTATTACAGTAAAGATGAAATTTTAACTTTTTACCTTAACAATGCCCCCTATGGAGGAAATGTAGAGGGCTTTGCTTCAGCATCATTTAAATACTTTGGCATTGCCCCCTCTTCACTCTCTTTATCTCAAATTGCCTACCTCACAAGCATTCCTAAAAATCCCAATGCCAATCGTCCTAAAATTTTTAAAAATAAAAAGACAAGAGATATAAACCCCATTAAAAATAGATTACTCAAACGCATTAAAGCACTTAAACTTTTAAGCCAAGAAGATTACCAACGTGCCAAAGAGGAGAAAATTGCTGTTATTTTTCAAAACCTCCCCAACAAAATACCTCACATAACAGCCCAAATCAACACGCAAGGGGAAGTAGAAACAAGCATAGATATGCACCTTCAAGCACAAATACAAGCACTGCTTACTTCACGCATTAAAACGCTTAAAAACTTTAACATTCACAACGCTTCAGCCATTGTTATTGAGAACAAAAGCATGAACATTGTTGCCTATGTCGCCTCACAAGATTTTTATGATGCTAAATATGGTGGTCAAAATGATGGACTAAAATCTTTAATCTCCCCTGGTTCTACCCTTAAACCTTTTGTCTATGCTAAAGCTTTAGAACAAGGGCTTATTACACCCCTTAAAAAAGTGTTTGATGTACCTCTGTTCATTGCAGGTTACCAGCCGTTAAACTACTCTAAAGAGTATTTAGGAGAAGTAACAGCCACCGAAGCCCTACAACTCTCCCTAAATATTCCAGCTGTTGAACTTGATAGACTGCTTAAAAAGAAGAGTCTTTATGCCCTACTCAAACAGGCAAACATTAGCTCACTTACCCAGCCAAAATCTTACTATGGTGCATCTTTAACCTTAGGAGGATTAGGATTACCTTTAAAAGAAAATGCCCAACTCTTTGCCATGTTAGCCAATGGAGGAGTTTACCAAGAAGCCTCTTATTTAAAAAATACAAGACAAGAAAACACAAGACAAGAAAAAGCAAAAAAAATACTCAGCCCACAAGCGACCTACCTCATCTCAAACATCTTAGCCGATGCTCCCAGACTCTCATTCTCTTCCACTTGGGAGCAGATGCAAAGCATGAGCCGAGTTGCCTTTAAAACAGGAACATCAGCCCATGCCAAAGACCTGCTTACCATGGGGTACACGCCCAAATATACCGTAGCCGTTTGGTTTGGAAATTTTTCAG
>JALSQB010000015.1 GCA_026985655.1 Campylobacteraceae bacterium
AACAGGTTTTTCTTTTACTACAGATATTTGTTGTACTATTGGCTCTTCTTTTAAAGGTTTTATCTTTTTTTCTTGAAGATGCTTCTTTAATACAACTTCTTTAGGTTTTACAAACTCATTTTCGATGCTATCATGTCTCATATATTTATAGACATAAAAAATAGCCCCTAAAATCGTTAGCAAAAGTAATGCTATTAATAAAAAAGATACAAAGTCAAACTTCTTTTTCTCTTTTTTAAGTAAATTATCCAATTCAGGTAATACTGTTTTCTCTTTAGGGGTAAAGTGTAAATATTTCTCAACAGAGGCATTACTTGAAAAGCCCATAATGGTATAGATTGTTCCATTCTCTTGCTCGTAACCATAGTTTTTAATTTCAGATGCTTTAGGATTAAGCTTTTGTGCTTTTAACTCTTCTATAATCTGTTTAACTCTTTTGTTAAAGACACCCACGGCTTCGGGTTTAGTATAAACAGAAAGTTCTATTCGTGATGAAAATGTTTCTAAAAACAGCTCTTTAACTACAAAGAAACTGGTTTTTCTCTCAATACTTCTCACCAAATAGAGAATTTCAAAATCATCTTCACCTAAAATATCAATTATTTCATATTTATTCGCTATATGTGTACCAAGAGGTAAATATTTATTTTCATTCATACTACTGTCTCTTCCCGCCCTTAGCAGACTGAATAGAGTTAATATAAGCGTAATCTATTTTAATCGTCACTTCTTTAGGGAGTTTATTTGCTAAGCGTTCTATCATTCCCTCGAAATCTTCAAAAAGATAATTTGCCATTGAGCCAGGAATTGGATTAATTTCATTGAGCAGTACCTCACCATCAACCACAAAGAAGTCACAGCGAATGAGAGAGCCTTCAAAAATATTGGCATAGACTTTTTTAAAGGCATCTTGAATGTCAGTTTTGAGTTCCAGTGAAATATCTGCATCAGTCACTTTTGCATCACGTGAGAAATCAAGGTATTTCTTCTCAAAATCTAAAAATTCCTCTTTATTTGGTTCTTCAATAATAGAGAGTTCAAATTCAGAAGTTTTACACCCTGCTTGGTTGTACTCTAACACACCTTCTATAAATGGCTCAATTAGTACTTGATTGTCAAACTCAAATGCTACATCTAAGGCATAGTCTAAGGCATCAGCTGACTTAACAATTGAAACACCAATACTAGAACCCAAACGAACAGGTTTAACAATCACAGGATATTCAAGCGTAATATCACGACTCTCTCCTGCATTTAAAACTTCATAAGGCACAACTTTTACCCCCAAACTCTCGGCATAAAGTTTCGTATAAAGTTTATTGTAAGAAAGAACTGACGCATCTACTCTAGGAGCAATATAAGCAATATCATTAAACTCCAAAAGTGAAGCCACCTTTCCATCTTCTCCATCACGTCCATGAATAAGATTTAAAACCGTTCCCACACCCATCTCTTTTAAGCCAAACATACTTGAAGTAAAAAAATCACCTTTTTGTAAAATGAGTTTTTTATCTTTTTTATAGGCTCCCGTAGAAAAGTGATTAGACTTCATATTTTTAGCTTCTACCAAATAAAACTCACGATTCGCATCTATAAAAATAAAAGAGAGCGTGGTATTTTTTAAAACTTTTTTAAGCGTAATAGCTGAGACAATAGAGATTTCATGTTCAAAACTTGAACCACCAAAGAGGATAGTTATATTCATATGTTTTATTTCCTTAATTTCAATAGAGACCATTTTAACGTATTTGGCTTATAATCTTTGTAATTTCTTCAAACCTTGCTTAACCAATGCCGAAGTGTCCCCTGTTGCCCCACTCAATGCCTTTTTAATCTGCTCTTTTTTAAAGCCTAAACTCTCCAAAGCCAAAATTGCATCTGCCATGCCATGGTCTAAAATAGCTAAATCAGAATTACCATCAACAATAAAATCTGCCAACTCCACCAAAATACGACTTGCAGCCTTTGGTCCAATCCCAGGGACACGTTTTAACAAATCTACATCTTTGTCAGCCACTACCCGTGCAAATGTCTCAGGTACAAAAGTAGAACAAGTAGCCATCGCAACCTTTGGACCTACCCCATTAATTTTAATCAGGGTATCAAACATCTTTTTCTCATTGGCTTCAATAAACCCAAAAAGTAAAGAAGCATCTTCACGAATAATTTGCCGTACCAAAAGCTTTACTTTTGACTCTTTAATGCTATTTGATGTATTGAGTGAAATATTGACTTCATAAATTAATCCATTGACATTAACGTGTACAAAGGTTGGCTCTTTTTTCTCTACACTGCCCTCTATGCCTACTATCATTCTATACTCCTGTTTTTTTAATAATTGAAGTATAGCCATTATTACGGTAACATTCTATAAAAGTATTAAAAATCTAAAAATATAAAAAGAGTTTTATGAAATTAAAATCTATCTTCTCCAATAGCTTCGGCATTTTACTCTCACGCATTACAGGACTAGGACGCAATACCCTGCTTGCTATGACATTAGGGGCAAGTGGCTACTCGGACATGTTCTTTGTCGCTTTTAAACTTGCCAACATGTTTAGACGTATCTTTGCAGAAGGAGCATTTACCCAAGCATTCATGCCCTCTTTTGTTGATGCCAAACAAAAAGGAGTATTTGCCACGGCCATCTTTTTACGCTTTATGCTCTTTATTATTGCTATGTCATTGGTCGTAAACTTTTTTCCTGAACTTGTCACTAAACTTTTAGCATGGAATTGGAGTAGTGAAAAAATTGCCCAAACAGCTCCTTTTACGGCTATTAATTTTTGGTATTTAGATCTTATTTTCATTGTAACCTTTTTAGGAACGCTACTCCAATACAAAGAGCATTTCATTACCACTGCCGTCTCAACTGCACTTCTTAACCTTTCGATGATTACTGCTCTTTACTTTTATATGCACGAATCACCCATGACTATTTTATATGCTTTAAGTTTTTCTGTAATTATTGGAGGATTGTTACAAGTTGTAACACACCTTGCCGTACTAAAACATTTAAAGCTTCATCGTCTTCTCATAGGAGGCTGGAAATACCGTAATCAAAAAGATGTCAATGGTGAAAAAAAGAAATTTAGTAAACTCTTTATACCGTCTGTTTGGGGGAACTCTGCACCACAAATTGCATCTTACTTAGACACTTTTTTAGCCTCTTTTCTTCTGACAGGTTCTATCTCTTATCTGTTTTATGCAAATTTACTTTTTCAGCTTCCTCTAGGACTCATTGCCATTGCGACAGCTTCTGCTCTTTTTCCCTCCATCTCCAAAGCACTTAGCAGAGGTGATGAAAAAAGTGCCTATGAGAATTTAGGAAAAGCTTTTTGGCTTTTAGCCTTTCTTTTGAGTATTTCAGCCATAGGAGGCATTATTTTTGCAGAACCTATTGTCTGGCTACTTTTTGAATATGGAGCATTTACACCTGCGATGACCCATCAAACAGCCAATGTCTTGAGTATGTATATGATAGGACTGCTACCCTATGGCTTTGCTAAACTTTTTTCAATGTTTCTCTACGCATCACATCGACATGGTAAAGCTGCTAAAATCGCAAGTATCGCCCTTAGTGTCAATATTCTTTTCTCTCTACTGCTTATGCATAACATGGGTGCTATGGGCTTAGCCTTAGCAGGGAGCATTGGTGGTTGGACACTTTTTATCTTAACCATTAGAGAAGTAGGTACAAAGAAATTTTTCAATATTTTAAAAGATAAAAAATTATTTTTTTTAATACTATTAATCTCCTTTTTAAGCATAATATTTATCATAATAAATAAGTTATTAATGGCATGGATTTATTAGAAAATATGATTTATTTTTTACATATAACATTAATCTAAAAAGTTAAATTATATTTTTAAACTTTTAAAATAAGTTTATTTATGCTATGATTTCTTATCTTAAAAAACACTTTTCAAAGGAAGAATAAATGAAACTCCAAAACACTTCTCTGCTACTTTCTGTTGTAGCTGCTACACTACTTACAACAGGTTGTACAGGTACAACAAAAACTGCAAAGCATACTGCAACAACTGCACAGCATACTGCGACAACTGCAACACACACTGCAATAGCTCAAAAATCAAGCGATGGTTCATTTGTTTTACCAGATGCTAAAGCGGGTACTTGTTATGGTAAAGTTATTATTCCAGAACAATACAAAACAGTTACTGAAAAAGTTTTAGCTACTCAAGCTGATACAAAACTAACAATTATTCCAGCAACTTACAAAACAGTTACTGAAAGAGTTTTAGATACGGCAGCATCAACTAAAATTGTTACTGTACCTGCTACTTACAAAACAGAAAGCCGTACCATTACTGTTTCACCTGCTTACACAGAGTGGAGAAATGGTTTACACCCAGAAGCAAGAATTGCTTCTTCAGCAGTTTTAGCTTCAGCTAAAGCAGGTGGTGTTAATTTAGAAGCTGCTAAACCAGGTTCTTGTTACTATGAATTTTATGCTGCACCAACGTTTAAAACTACAACTGAAAAAGTTTTAGCAACAGCTGCCTCTACTAAACTTATTGCTCAACCAGCTGCATTTAAAACAGGAACTAAAAGAATTCTTGTAACACCTGAAACTACTAAACTTGTTAAAGTGCCAGCTGTTTACAAAACAGTAAGTGAAAGAGTTCAAGTAGCTCCTGCTTCAAAAGTTTGGAAAGAGACTAAATGTACAGATAAAGATTGTACCGTTGAAGAGATGATGTGTCTTGTTGATGTTCCTGCTGTTTACAAAACAGTAACCAAACAAGTTGTTGTTAAGCCTGAAACAACTAAAGAGATTAAAATTCCAGCTGTCTATAAAACAGTTGAATCAACTCAATTAGCTGCTCCTGCTTCTACAAAAACTGTAAATATTCCAGCAACCTACAAAACCATTGAGAAAACTCAAAAAGTTTCTGATGCTAAATATGTATGGTCAGACTCTATGATGGAAAAAGCAGGTATGTCAAGAACATCTTCTGTTATTTGTAAAGTAGCTGTTCCAGAAGTTAAAAAAACAATTACAAAACAAGTTGTAGCAACTCCAGCAACATCTAAAACAATTAAAATTCCTGCTACTTACAAAACTGTTAAAGTAACAAAACTTGTAACACCAGAGAGAACTAAAAAAACAGTTATTCCTGCTACTTACAAAACAATCTCTAAACAAGTTAAAGTTTCTGAGCAATCAGTTAAATGGATGCCTGTTCTTTGTAAATCTTCAATGACAATTGAAACAATTTCAAGAATTCAAAAAGCATTAACATCTGCTGGATTTAAGACACCAGTAACTGGTAGTTTTGACGCTGCTACTAAAGCATCAATCAAAGCTTACCAAACAAAAAATGGTTTAACTGTATCTGGACTTTCAATAGATACGCTTAAAAGATTAGGTGTTCTTTAAGATTAACATCTCTATCTTCTTACAACAACCTTTTTGGTTGTTGTAAAACTTCTTTCTAAAAAATTAAAGCTACTCACTAGCTAAACTTCTCATTTTAATCTATTGTTATAAAATTCTATTTTTTAAACAGTGTTCCACCTGTATGTACACCATCAAGTAAAAATCTCTTTACATCACTAAGGTCAAACCCTGTTGCCATAAGCATTTTTTTATCTCTTTGAAGTAGGAAGTTTGCTGCCTTAAGCTTAGTGACAATGCCTCCTGTGGCAAATTCATTATTGGCTGTTGTTGGTGCATCTAACTCTTCTTGTAAAATTTTGGAAACCTCTTTACGTACCACAGCATCTTCAAATTCTCTTGGGTCTTTGTCATAGTAGGCATCAATATCAGATAAAATAACAAGCAACTCAGCCCCAAAAGTATCGGTTACATAAGCAGAGAGTTGGTCATTGTCTCCAAAAACCAGCTCTTCTGTGGCAATAACATCATTTTCATTGATAATAGGTACAACCCCATGATAGAGCAGATTATTAAGTGCATGACTTGCCAAAGCTGTACGCTTTTTAGAATCTAAATCAGCTGAACTAAGGAGTAACTGAGAACAAAGAATATGGTGTTTTTCAAATTTTTCTTGATACATTTTAAGTAGTAGTGGTTGCCCTATAGCAGCTAACGCTTGTTTATTACCAATATCTTTTCGCTCTAAAGGTAGTACTGTATAACCAGCAGAAACAGCTCCAGAACTCACGAGAATCACTTCTGTTCCTTGTGCTTTAACCAAGGCAATCAATTCTACCAAATCAGCCATACGTGGTTTACAGACAGCACCATTTTCTGTTAAAACATGAGAACCGACTTTAATGACAATACGTTTGTAAAGCATTAAGCCTCTTCTTGCTCACGTTTAACAGCCACCACAAAGTTTTTTAAACTATAACGTAGGGCTTCTGTATTTAAATGTGATACAGAAGAGATAGGTAATACAAACAGTGGCTCATTTTTAGGTAACTCTAGTCCAAAATCTTCTTCAAACGCATAAGAGGTGTACTCTTTTTTAGCTTTGAATTTTTGTAACGCTTTATTTGATGTTAAGCCAATATCGTCTAAAAACTGTTCTGTAAGTTCATTGACTTTTTCAATAGGAAAAGAGTCACACTTAGTAATGGCAACAGCAAAATTACGCGTTGCTAAGGTTTCAGAATAACGTTCTAACTCTATAAGCAAGGTTTCATACTGATACTTCATCTCACGATAATTGGCTACATCTACCAAAAGTAATAGGGTTTTAGTACGTTCAATATGTTTTAAAAACTCATGCCCTAAACCACGACCATCACTTGCACCCTCAATAATTCCTGGAATATCAGCCATCATAAAAGAGTCATACTCTCCAACATTAACCACCCCAAGGTTAGGGGTAAGGGTTGTAAATTCATAAGCAGCCACTTTTGGTTTAGCATTAGAAACAGCAGAGATAAGTGTTGATTTCCCTACACTAGGATAGCCCACTAAGCCAACATCAGCTATCATTTTCATCTCAAGTCTAAGCTCCTTAGTTACACCAGGAAGCCCAGGTTGTGCATAGGTTGGACGCTGATTAGAAGGACTTTTAAAGTGACTGTTTCCCAAACCACCTTTTCCCCCCTCTAAAAAGAGAATACGCTCGCCCTCTTCTACCAAGTCATAAAGCACTTCATTGGTTAAAGCATCAATCACCTGTGTTCCAGGAGGCACAACAATATCTACACTCTCACCCTTACGACCATAACAGTTACGACCTTCACCTGGCTGACCATTTTTAGCTTTAATGTGGTTACGCCCACGAAGTGCTGAAAGTGTATCGGTGTTATTATCTACTACAAAATAAACATTTCCACCTTTTCCTCCATCACCCCCATCAGGACCACCATTGGCAACAAACTTCTCTGTCCAAAATGAAACACAACCTGCTCCACCCTTACCAGAACTCAATAAAATATCTACGCTATCTACAAACATATACTTCCTTTGCTCTTAGCTATTTTAGCTTAAAGCTTTTTATTATTGGAATTATAGCTAAAAATTTAATTACCATTCATCGCTTTAGTCATCTCATTTAAATATTCAGCAGAGAGTACATCTTCTTCGACTTTTTCTTTTTCTTTTTCTTTTTTAGCTGTGCTTATCACAACTTTAGGTTCTGTTTTTTTCTCTTCTTTTAGCACTTCTACTTTTTTTACAACTATCTCTTTTTTAATTTCAGGAACACTCTCTTTTTTTACAATAGTTTCTTCTTTAACAGTTTCTTTTTCTTTGACAGTTTCTTTTTTTGCTACTATCTCTTTAACAACTTTTTCAACCACTTCAATCTTTGTTGGTTTGGCTGATTCTTTTACCATAGGTTCTTTAATTACTGTGTGTTTATCTTTCTCATCACTGATTTGATTAGTAGATTTTTCAACTTCACTTGAAAAATTAAAAGTTGCCATTATTTTTTCTTTATTTAATACATCATCAAAAGAGTAGTTATTTTTAGTAATCTGATATAAAAAAAATGAAATCACAATTGCCAATAAGAATAACAATATATTAATCAAAAAACTCAATAAATTTTTGCTTTCCCTTGGGTAATCTTTTCTCTGTTGAGTATAACTTTCTGCATCAATTGTATAAATATCTTTACTGTCTTTATTTAAATCCATTATCCATCCTAATATTGTTGGCACATCATAACAAAATACAAATTAAACTATTTCACTTTCTTGAACAAAATCACACATTTTATGCCTTTAAAAACGTTTTTTCCCTTGATGAAGCATTTTAATACGTGTATCTAACGCATCAATAATGTTAATAATCTGATTTTGTAAAGTATAAAAATCTGCCATATGTTTAGGAGAGATGTCATCTGTTCCTCTAATTTGAGCCAATATGTTCTTAAGTTTTTCACGTTTTTCTTTAGCTTCGTTAAGCTCTACATGACTTATTTGGTTATCAATCTCATTGACCCTATTGTACCAAGCATTAATTTTTCTTCTTCCATACATATCAATTACAGGTAAAATAACTTCAACAAAAAAAGCAAAAACCATCAAAAAGGGAAGAAAAAAACGCACCGTATAATCATGCACTTTATTAAGACTTTGTGCGATCCAAAATGAAAAATGATTTTCGTAATAATTCACCTTCTCACGAAAATAGAGTATTGAACTATGATGCTGTTTTATCTTAAAAGAGGCACTATTGGGAAACTGGTTTTCTTTATGAAAAATACCTACTTTACTATGTATTTTAGTGGCAATTTTAAGAAAGAGGCGTACCATTTTATCTGAAGCATTATAGCTTGCTAAAAGGGTATTTTTTGCTAATAATTTATAATCTTTACTTGGTATATGTCTTTTCATATCAAAGGCATTCTTATATAATGTAACAATTTCAAAATCTTTATTCTCTTTTACAAAAAACTGTTTATAAGACGCTGAAGAAGTTTCAAAATTCAGTAGATGTACCTTTGGCATCGTCATAAGGCGTTTTAAAAAGGGAGCATCAACAGAGGCAATGTAGAACATAGCGTCTATCTCATTATTTTGTAACTTCTCATACGCTTGACTACTAGGAATATGTACAAATTTAGAATTAAAACCCGTAATCCCTACCAATGCCAAAAGTTCTCGTGTTACAGGGTAAATACCTGAGCCTTTTTCGCAAATGGCAATGCGTTTGCCTTTAAGCATCTTTAAATCCGATATTTCACGTCCCTTATAAAAAATCCAAATAGGTTCAATCATAATATTTGCCAATGCCAAGACCCCTTTCTTTTCAGTTCCCCCTTGCACAAAGGCAAAATCTACTTCTCCTTTAAGTAGCTTCTCTTGGGCTTCAACAGACCCTTTGGTCTCCACTAGTTTTAGCCTTACTCCCTCTTTTTTAAACTCTTTAACATAAGCTTTTGCATACTGACTATACGCATCTACTTTAGAGCCAATGGCTATGCTAATCTCCTTTTTATGCTTATTGCTATCTATGGCAACATAGAGAATGGGTAGAAGCACCAAAATAATAAAAATAAGTAGTAATTTTAAGAGTTTCATATCTAAATAATTTCCTTTTTTATAGATAGGCTTTAATTATATCAGAAAAAAAGTCTTAATTTGTTATAATTCTCCTTAGGTATGATAGGTAGTTGCTGGTGACTTAGGTCACGAGAGGAAAGTCCGTGCTACACATGAAACAGAACTCCATCTAACGGATGGCCAGAGTAATCTGAGGGCAAGTGCAACAGAAAGTAGGTAGCCTTAACTTTACAAAGTTTCTCGTCCTTTGGACGTAGCTTTAGTGAGATGAATTTCATCGGAGCTTTTGCTCTGATGGAAGAAGAAGGTCATAATGAAAGGGTGAGGTAAGAGCTCACCAGTATTTGTGGTAACACAGATAGCTAGGTAAACCCTGTTCGTAGCAAGAAGTAATGGTATTAAGTTTCATTAAGTCATTGGATTGACAAAACTGCTTCGCTTGAGCGTATGGGCAACCATACGCCTAGATAAATAACTACCCACGACAGAACACGGCTTATCGTCATACCTAACTTCTTAAAATAATCGTGTTATAATCCTCCTTATGAAACCTATATTATTACTACTCACTCCCCTATTTCTTTTTGCAAAAGTTCACTATGCAAAAATAGAACCATTTGAAACCATTACGCTTAAATCTGCTGTTTCAGCACAAGTTACTAAAGCTAATATAAAACAAGAGGGAACAACCCTTACGGCTACTATTATTAAACTAGATGACAAGCTTGACCAAATAAAACTCACTTCTAGTAGAGCCTCTTTGCAACTTATTGAAAATATGATTCAAACCAATGAAGAAATTTTAATGGCACTTAGTGAATCAATGCAAAAACAAGAAGATTATAATTATCGTATTTCAACGATTGCTTCTGCTTCTAAAACCCAAAAAGATAATGCCTTTTATGCCTATACCAATGCAAAAACACAATATTTATCTACGCAAGAAAAAATAGATAATTTAAAAAAACAAAAACTCGATTTAAAGTTTGAGGTGGCACGCTTACAAGATAGCATTGCTAAAAAAAGCATCAAAATCAAAAATAAATTTTTAGATAAACTTTTAGTCCATAAAGGAGATTTTGTCAATATGGGAACACCTTTGGCAAAGTTACAAGACTTAAGCAGAGGGAAATTGCTACTTTTTTTGGAGTCTGATGAATTAAAAGATATAAAATCTAAACATATATATATTGATGACAAAGCCACAAAATTAAAAATCTCTAAAATTTGGAAAGTGACCGATGAGAAGTTTATCTCCTCTTACCGAACAGAGATTATTCTGAAAAATCCACAAAAGAACTTCTCTAAACTGCTTAAAGTAGAGTTCAAATAAGCCCTACTTCCTCTTAACCCTAACTTTTTTAGGGTTAAAAAGCTCCAAGGCTTTTGCAATCATCGGTTCATCTAAGATATTTTGTTCATCTTTCTCTTTAGCTGCTTCTACGCCTCCATGCTCAGGAGAGATACATGAGCTTTTCATCTCCTCTTCTGCTTCGTTGATAGTTGGCTGATTTAAAACCTCATCTTCTACCATTGAACTAGCTTCTTCTATTTGAGGAGCTACGTCTGAGGGGGGTAACTCCTTGGCATTGTTTTTGATTTTACACTCAAATCCATAAAGTTCTTGCACAAAAGTTCGTATGGTCATCCAGTTGTTTTTCAGTAGTGTTTTTTGTTCATTTGTCGCCGTTGATTCCCATGTTAAAAGGTTATTATCAAATGAGGTGTAAGTAATGGCGTGTGTAAAACACTCACCCAGTTCATAGTTTCGGTCATACATTTTTACGATGAGTTCTTCAAAGAGTTTTGCACCTGCGTCTAAGGGCTTTGGTGCTTCTTTTTGGGTTGCTTCTTCGACTTCTATTATTTTTTCAACTTTTATCTCTGCTTGAATTTGTTCTGAAATTAAAGGCTCTTTAATGATATTTGAACTTATATTCTCGGCATCGGAGGAAACCAACCTATGGGTTTGTACTTCAGGGGTGATTTCTATGCCTTGTAACTCTTTTTCAAGTGTTCTTATCATGCCATCTATCTCTTTAATTTGGAGTGACTCCATCATTTTAAAGAGCGTAAGTGCTAAAACAAAATCACCATCAGAACCCATACTTAGCAATGTTTTGGATTCAGATAAAATTCTAAAAAACCGTTCAATAACTAAGGGGCTAATCTTTTGAGAAGCACTTAAAAGTAACGTTTTAAGATAAAGCATCAACTCATCAATAACCATTTCAGCTTCAAATTCAGATGCTTTATTGATAAACTCCAAAATCTTATCTTGATTTTTCGCTAACACATCATTTAGAAGTGCTTCTAGCATTGAGGGTTCAATGATGCCTAACATTTTAGTGACTGTTTCTACGTTAATGAAGTTTTTAGAATAGACAATGGCTTGGTCAAGAAGGGTCAAAGCATCACGCACCGAACCTGCACCTGAACGGGCAATAATGGCTACAGCATTCTCTTCATACTGCACATTTTCTAGGTTTAAAATATGGGCTAAATGTTTGGCTAAAACCGATTCAGGTATGTTTCTAAATCGAAAGTGTTGGGTACGGCTCAAAATGGTTACAGGAAGTTTTAAAGGGTCAGTAGTCGCTAAAATAAACTTTACATAACTAGGAGGCTCTTCAAGAGTTTTCAGTAAAGCATTAAATGCCTCTTTGGTGAGCATATGTACCTCATCAATAATAAAGATTTTATAGCGTGCTGATGAGGGTTTATATTTGGTATGTTCTATGAGTTCTCTTATGTCGTCTATTTTACGGTTAGAGGCTGCGTCCATCTCAATGATGTCCATATGCCGTGATTCACTTGCCATCACACAGTGGTCACACACCCCACAAGGGTGGGAACTTGTTCCCTTCTCACACAAAAGAGCCTTCGCAAAAATTCTTGCCGTAGAGGTTTTACCCGAACCCCTAAGCCCTGAAAATAGATAAGCATGAGAGAGTCGGTCACTATCAAGTGCCAATGAGAGTGTCTGAGAAACAGCTTCTTGACCAATTAAATCTTTAAAGCTAGTGGGACGATATTTTCTTGCTAAAGCTAATGACACATAAAACTCCTAGAGGAACAGTTACTAACATTGTAGTAAAATTTTACTTGTGATATAATTGATAAAAAATTATCAAGGACAAATAGATGAGATGGAAAGACCGTGACGAAAGTCGCAATGTAGAAGACAGAAGAACTTCAGGGACTTCAGGAGGAGGAATGCGTGGAATGCCCTCTATGGGAACGATTATGTTTCTTTGGCCAATCATACAAAGACTCTTAAAAACCAAATTTGGTTGGGCAATTGTCGGTCTAGGAGCTGTGGCTTATTTTTCAGGCTACAACCCATTGTCATCTATGATGGGTGGTGGTAACACTTCAAGCCATATCAATAAAGCACAAGATGATAAACAAAAACGTTTTATTGCAACGGTCTTACATGACACCGAAGTGGTTTGGAGTGATATTTTTAAACAGCACAATGCAAGATATAGAGAGCCTAAAATGGTTATCTACCGTGGTTCAACCAAAAGTGGCTGTGGTCATGCCTCTTCACAAATGGGTCCTTTTTACTGTCCTGCTGACCAAAAAGTCTATCTTGACTTAGGTTTTTTTAATGAACTAGCATCAAAACATAACGCTTCAGGCGATTTTGCACAAGCTTATGTCTTAGCCCATGAGATTGGTCACCACATTCAAAACATGGAAGGAACACTCACCAAAGTACAACAGATGAAACAACAAGCACGTGGTGCAAAAGGTGAAAATCAACTGCAAGTACGGGTGGAACTTCAAGCTGACTGTTACGCTGGAGTATGGGCATACCACGCACAGAAACGTTTTCATAGTTTAGAGCAAGGAGATATTGAAGAGGCACTAAGAGCAGCCTCGTCCATTGGCGATGATACTTTACAAAAACAAGCCCAAGGTTATGTCGTTCCTGATGCCTTTACCCATGGCTCATCAGCACAAAGAGTTGAGTGGTTTAAAAAAGGGATTACAAGTGGAGAGATAAGTAGTTGTGATACGGGGTTGTAGGGTGCATTTTAATGCACCGAAAAAAAAGGTGTAATACATTACACCCTACAAGTTACATCTTCCCTTTGGCATAATTAACCCATAACAAAAAGTCTTTAGGTGAAAAGTAACCTTTAGCCGTTGCCAATTCAGTTCCATCTACTTTACGAAAATAGACAGTAGGTGCTAATTTTGGGCTAAACCCATGACTAAGTGCTTCGGCAGAATTTTTTTCTAACTTGACCCAAACAAACTGATTAAGTGCATCTTTAATACGCTCATCACTTAAAGTCTCTTGACGCATTCTTTGCGACCAAGAAGAGCGTCTATTCTCAACATAGACCATAATCTCTTTACCTGTTTGACGGGCATAATCTTCAGCTGAAGCCATATCGTAAAACCAATCTTCACCTTTAGTGGTAAATACCTCGTGAACACTTTTTTCTTCTGTTCCTAATATTCCTAGTTTACTCTTAGAATCATTAATCCATAGATTAAAATCATCTTTTGGAAGATAACCTTTCACCGTATTAACCACTTTAAATTTTGGCGAGATAAAATAAATCGTTGGCGTATATTGTGTAACAGGCAAGTATTTAATAGCTTCGGCATCGGCTTTATCAACCTCTACAAAAATGAAATCTTGTATGTTTTGTTGTATATCACCATCACTTAATGTTGTATTTTTCATCTTTTGACAGTAGGTACAAGATTCAGCCTTAACATAAACCATAACAGGCTTATGTTCTCTTTTTGCTTTCATTAACGTATTTTTTAACTCTCCTGAGAGCAGTAGTATTGGTACAGAGATAAACAGTAAAAATTTTTTCATCAATTTTCTTTCCTTTATTTTTATTTAATTATAATTGTGATATAGTTTATCACTATTCTAATTAAAATTTATGTTATTATACATAAGTTTTAATAAAATTAGTGCTTACTTTAAGTTAAACTGTTATATGATTTAAAGAAATCATATTTAAGAAAAAGGCAATAAATGAAAACGATTATAAAAACACTAAGAAATACACTTATATTTCTCTTAAGCAGTACCTATATATATGCCCAACCAGCACTACCTGTAAGTACACAAACGACTGACAAGCAAGAGAATGAGAAAGTAGAAATTATAGATGAAATTAAAATTGAGGCACAAAGTAGTAGCACTATCAACAAAAATCCTAAACTAAAACAAGGTGATGCTTGTAGTGATGAAAATTTAGAAGAGGCAAAAGGAGAGCTTATTGTCGAAATACCTATGGCAAAGACCATTCCGTGTGATAAAGTTGATTGTAAAGACCTTGCTCCTGCAAAATTATATAAAGACAACTATAAAAAATTAAAAACAGCCAAAACCATTTCATGTGGCAAAAAATAGTTCACTTTAATTTTCAAGTTAAATAAGCCTAAAAACTTATTTAACTTATATCTCTTTTCGTTATAATCACACTTAAAATCAACCATACATAGAGAGAAATTTGTGAACTTTGAAACCTACCCCTTTGAAAAACTCAATACCCTTTTAGAAAACATTACACCTAATAAAAACTATCCTCCTCTAAGCCTAACCATTGGTGAACCTCAATTTGAAACGCCAAAATTTATTTTAGAGACTTTAACCCGTTCAGCTTCTTTACTCAATAAATATCCTAAAACCTCTGGAGAACCTATTTTAAGAGAAGCGATGCTTAAGTATTTAAACACGCGTTTTGACTTAACACTCACAAACGCACAAATTATTCCTACTTTTGGAACGCGAGAAGTTCTTTTTAACTTTCCACAGTTTTTACTCCATGAGATAGAAAACTCTGTTATGGCATACCCAAACCCTTTTTATCAGATTTATGAGGGGGCTGCAAAAGCCAGTAATTCAGAAGTTGTCTATATTAATTTAGAAGCGAAAAATAACTTTAAACACATAATAGAGGAAGAAAAGTTAGCCAAATGTCACTTGGTTATTATTAATACCCCTAACAACCCAACTTCTGCAACGATGCTTATGGACGAACTTAGAAAATGGGTAAGATTGGCACAAAAACACAACTTTGTTCTACTTAATGATGAGTGTTATATTGACCTCTATTTAGAAGAACCAACTCCCTCTTTGCTCAATGCTAGTCTGTTAGAGGGAAATAGCGAGTTTAACAATATTTTGGTAATTAACTCTGTTTCAAAACGCTCTTCTGCCCCTGGACTACGTTCTGGATTTATTGCAGGAGATGCCAAAATCTTAAAAGCCTATATGACCTACCGAACCTATGTGGGCTGTGCTTCTCCTCTACCCTTACAAGAAGCCGCTTCAGTCGCTTGGGCTGACCAAGAGCATGTGAATGGATTTCGAGCAAAATATCGTAAAAATTTTGAACTGGCAAAAGAGATTTTAAACATTGAACCACCTTTAGCCAC
This sequence comes from Campylobacteraceae bacterium, assembly GCA_026985655.1. Lineage (GTDB taxonomy): Bacteria > Campylobacterota > Campylobacteria > Campylobacterales > Sulfurovaceae > UBA1140. The sequence goes on from JALSQB010000015.1 coordinate 15,880, forward strand.
TTTTTACATTTGGTTAGCCGTAGAAGATGAGATTAACTTCACCATAGAGCTTTACAAAAACTACAACCTCAAAGTTATTCCTGGTTCATTTTTAGGACGTGAGGGGCAAGGAAAAGGTTTTGTACGATTAGCATTGGTCTATGAAGAAGAGAAGACAAAAGAGTGTTTAAATAGAATTAAACAAGCGTTAAATACCATAACCACCATATAACAAAAAAGGAAATCAAAATGCAACAAGAAGAGATAGACATAGAAGCACTAAAAACAAACGAAGAGTTCTTAGGAAATTTAAAAACCATCGAGCAAGAGATGAAAGATGAAAACAGCATTGCAAAAGGCTACCAACTCTTAGATGCAAAGCTTTTACTTGAAGCCCCAGAAGATGAGATTAATGATATTTTCACCTTTATTGTCAATACGGCTTTTGATGTTTTGGCTGAAAAACTAAGTACCCATAAAGGTTTTGACATGGCTGTCTATGAAGACCTTGCCACAGCTAGAGCCATCTATGAGCATGGTATTCAACGTTACAGTGAAAACGATAAAAAAGGGGCAAAAGAGATTTTCTTAGTACTGCACCACACCATGCAAACTGAAGAGCTAAAAGAGGCGATGATGATTCATGCTTGTGCCGTTATGGCAGGTCACTCTTTTGATGATTTCATTCAAAATCTTGTCGATACTTCAGGCGTAGATGAGAGTGACCCAACTGCCTTTTTCATTCAAACTTTTGTGCAACCAAATGACATTCTATTAACCATGTTTGCAAAATATGTCAAACTTGGAAAAGAGGAGTTAAAAGTTTTAGAGGAGAGTAAATAGTGGACGTAGAAAAACAAAAAATACACTTCATCGGCATTGGGGGTATTGGTCTTTCTGCCTTAGCCAAACTCTTAGCTAACTGTGGTCACACCATCTCAGGTTCAGACATAAAGCAGAGTGAAATTACCAACGATTTAGCCCTCAACTTTGGGGCGAAAATCACCATTCCTCACCATGAAGATGCTGTTATTGGTGTCGATAAAATTATCTACTCTGCAGCTGTTCGTCCGAACAATCCAGAGTACCAAAAAGCCAAAGAGCTTGGTATTGAACTCTTATCACGCAAAGAGTCACTTATTGACATTTTAGGAGACAAAGAGGTTTATGCCGTAGGTGGAGCGCATGGTAAAAGTACCACTTCTGCGATGCTCGCTTCTATTATGCCCAACTCCAACGCACTCATTGGTGCTATTAGCAAAGAGTTTGGTTCAAACGTTCGCCAAGCGACAAATAACAAAGTTGTCTTTGAAGCAGATGAGAGTGATGAGAGCTTTTTAAATTCAAACCCTCATTTAGCTATTGTTACCAATGTAGAACCTGAACATATGGAGTATTATGAGTATGATGAAGAGCGATTTTATAATGCCTATAAAAACTTTTTGAACCTTGCTAAAATACGTGTCATCAATGCTGAAGATGAATTTTTAGCATCACTTGAAATCCAAAGTACCAAACTTTACCCCTCAAAAGATATACAGAACATAACATTTGTTTTGGTCAATGGAGAACCTCATACCAAATTTAGTCTGAAAAACTTTGGCGATTTTGAAGTATTTGGCTTTGGAAATCACATTGCATTAGATGCATCTTTGGCTATTTTAGGGGCATTGGAGATGGGCGAAGCGATTGAAGATATTCGCACAAACCTACTCAACTACAAAGGGATTAAAAAACGTTTTGACATTATTCAAAATCATCAAGAGTGTGTGGTTATTGATGATTATGGTCACCACCCCACCGAAATAAAAGTAACCATAGAGTCCCTACAAGCCTATAAGAAACTAAGAGGGTTTAACACATTAAATGTCATTTGGCAACCTCATAAATATAGCCGAACACTCGATAATTTATCTGACTTTGTAGAGTGTTTTGAGGGCGTTGATGAATTAACTATTTTACCCATTTGGTCAGCAGGAGAGCTAGAAGTAGATATTGATTTAAAAGGTGCTTTTAGCCGTTATAAACTCTTCATGGCAGATAGTGTAACCCGTAAAGATGGGGTAGTACAGATTATCAAAGACAATAACATCATTAAAGAGTACCGTGAAGACCTCATCACTGCTTTTGGAGCAGGAGATATTACCTATCAAATTCGTGGAGAGAGTTAAGCTTCATAGCAATTCCTTTTAACAATTTAAAAAAAGTATAAAAAGGAGTGTATGCTCTTCTGCTAGCTACGACTTCTACTTCTGTTGCGTGAGTTAGAATTTCGTGAACTACTATTTCGAGATTGTCCACCTCCACGTCGCCCTCTTCCTCCACCTTGGTTGATGGGTTCGGCTTGTATGCTTGGATCTACTTCAAACCCAACCACTACCTCTTTAGGGATTTTTTGAGCAATCAAACGTTCAATCCCTCGTAGATAATCATTTTCATCTACACATACCAAAGAAAGAGCAATACCTTCACGCCCTGCTCTACCTGTTCGCCCAATTCTGTGAACATAATCTTCAGGTACATTAGGTAATTCAAAGTTCACCACATGAGGCAACATGTCAATGTCAATCCCACGAGCAGCAATGTCAGTGGCTACCAAAACTCTAATGCTGTTTTCTTTAAATCCTGCTAAAGCTTTGGTTCTAGCACCTTGGCTTTTGTTTCCATGAATGGCAGCAGAATGAATGCCGTGTTGTTCTAAATGTTCACAAAGTTTATTTGCCCCATGTTTGGTTCGTGTAAAGACCAATACTTGTTTCCAATTTCCCTCTTTAATGAGTTTGACCAACAAATCTTTTTTCTTCTTTTTGTCCACAGGGTGAACCAACTGAGCAATACGGTCAGCCGTTTTGTTTTGAGCTGCCACTTCTACCAAGCTTGGATTGGTTTGAAAACCAGAAGCGAGTGCTTTAATCTCTTTTGAGAAAGTCGCTGAAAAGAGTAAAGTTTGACGTTTTTTAGGAATGAGTTTCACAACTTTTTTCATGTCATGAATAAAGCCCATGTCCAACATTCGGTCAGCTTCATCTAAGACCAACACTTCTACACGTGAGAGATCCACATGTTTTTGAGAAGCCAAGTCAAGCAATCGACCAGGAGTAGCCACCAAAATCTCAACGCCTTGTTTTAAGGTATTAATCTGTCGATTAATGTTTACCCCTCCAAAAACAACTGTTGATTTGTAAGGTAAATACTTTGCGTACATCTCTACATTTTCAAGGATTTGGGCTGCAAGTTCACGTGTTGGCGTTAGAATTAACGCTCTTACATGACGCTTTGGCTTTCCTTTATGTGTGCCTGTTTCCTTATGGTTTTGAACCATACGTTCCAAAAGTGGCAAGGTAAATCCTGCTGTTTTTCCTGTGCCTGTTTGTGCTGCGGCTAAAACGTCTTTTCCCTCTAAAACTAAAGGAATGGCTTTGGCTTGAATAGGGGTTGGTTTGATATAGCCAGTCTCTTCGATGGCTTTTAAAATTGGGTCGCTTAACCCTAATGATGTAAATAACATAAATGTGTACCTTAAATAAATGAAATGATAGGAAGTTTTTAGAAGTCCGTAATATTT
>JALSQB010000016.1 GCA_026985655.1 Campylobacteraceae bacterium
GGTTTATACTCTCGCTTAGTGGGTTGTATGTTTAGTTTTTTCCATCCACAAGCTCAATCAACTGCCTAATCTCCTTAGAGCAACAACGTTTATTGGGATTGACAATGGCACACTCATCACCTGTACACGCCGTGGTCGTTGCTTTAATCTCTTTGAGTGTTTGACTTCCATTTTGAATTGCTTTGAGAATGGTCTGCTTGTCCACATCACAACAGTAACAAATTAAATCATTGTCACTTAAGGTCGTTACGTCATCGTACTTTTTAGGGTTTAGGCTAAATTTCATTTTGCTTCCTTTATGTCTGGAAAATTTTCAATCATCTTAGCGTAAGTGTCATAAGTTTTCAGAGCAAAAACCACCTCATCTAACGGTTTAGACAATACCTCTGGTAAATCAAATTCATGCTCTCCTAACTCAAAAGCCAATGCTTCAAATGGTGGTCTAAACTGGGCATTGACTCCCTTTTTGTTTCCTCGTGCATCAACTCTGTACCAACCAAACTCTTTAAGCCAAATGGCATTTAATCCATGCAGACAATAGATGTCTTTTTTGTACTCCGAACAAGAGAGCCGTTGATAGCAAAAACCTGTGGGAATGCCATTGGCTCGTAACAACCCTGCTAAGAGAATGCTTTTCGCATAACACCACCCTGTTTTGTGCTTTAAAACCTCTGAAGCTTTGAGCGTGGTAATCTCATCTTTATGGTCACCTGAATGATTGATGTGGTCGCGTACATACTCAAAACAGTTTTTAGCTATTTGCGTGTCACTTTCACAGCCTTTGGCAAGGCTCATGGCTAAGGTGTGGACTGCTTGGGTTTGATAGTCTACTATCTTGGTGGCTTTTAGGTATTTTTGCATGATGTGCCTTTCATCTCTTTCATGAGTTCAATGGTTTCCAAATCTATTGGATTTCCACGTGCTTCAAGATGTTTGACAATCATATCAAAACGTTTCTCTTTTAGATGTTGTCCAAATTTAAACTTACATGTTAGCTCATCTATTACTATCTTCACGACAGCCGTTGTCTTAAGCTCTTTGGCATAAATTTCATCACTTAGAGGAATATATTTTCCCTCTGGTTGTAATTTTTGCATTAGTGCTTCAAGTACTTTAGCTTTCTCTTTTTGCTCTGTTAATATAATCGCTCGACCATTTATCACCACTGACTTAAAAAATTGTGTCGCAGGACAAGCCAAACCATCAGTAGCACTAAAATAAGACTGAATAAGTGAATACTCTTCAACGACGGAAAAAGATACTATTGGATTTTTAGCCAAAATTGACATCTTTTTGCCTTTGAGCGAACCATGAAAATAGAGTGCATCTTCTATCATGACAAAGTTTATGGGTAAGCTATAAGGCTTTCCTTCATCGGACAATGCCAATGTTCCATATTCTGCTTTGTCTAGTAGTTTATTGATTATTTTTTTCTCTTTTATTTCAAATATCTGTTGCATTGTTCTTCCTAAAATTATGTAAATATGTTGTAGGGCAGAGTTAGAGTATGCCCCTACACGCAGGGTAAAAAAGTGATAAAATTATCAGTAGTGAGAAGAGTTAAGGGAGAACCCTAAGAAGCATTCTTGTGGTTTGAAAATTGTTTATAATATTTTTCATAGTTTGCTCCTTAAAGTTTTATTGTTGAAAGTGTAGAGGCTATCTTATTAAATTTAGCTTAATCCCTATTCTCCCCCACAACCTCCACCTCCACAGCCAGAAGCGTCTGAACTTGAAGAATCCGAGGAGAAAAAGCCTGAAGAGTCTGAACTTGAACTTTCATTCCCACTAGCTCCGACACAAGATGAAGTACAGCCAATATCAGTCGCACAATAAGCACCACATGAACTACTTGTGCTACTTTTACTTTGACAATTTAACGCATAGGTAAATCCACCTTTTATGTTTAACTGTTTATCTATCGCAAAAATCAAAGGTAACTTTTTGGGTGTTTGAGGGTCAATTTTCTCTTTAGCACACGCCAATCTCCACGCTCTTTTGATGCCTGTTTGGGCTGAAAATTTAGATTTCATAGCTTCTGTTGGGGTATGATGTAAAAATCTGCCAAATGCCTTTTTACAAAAGATTTGATACTCTCGTGTAAAAAGCAAAAATTCATGCCATGCCACATCGACAATTTCCGAAGGCATTGCTACCATTTTACCTTTGGCTTGGTTACAAATGTAAAAATAATCTCTTAATGCCTCTTCCACTTTTTTCATATTGGCTGGGCTTAAATAATCATGTTTTTCTTGTACGCGTTTCAGTAAAACAGGTGAAAACTTATAGTTTTTTATGTATTTCAACTGTTTGTTTTGCTGTTCTTTTCGCCAAAAATAGACAAAAAATAGCACGATAATAATAGGAATTATAATATTTGCTGTCATTGGGGGTAAGTCCTTATAAAGTATTAAAATAAATATATTATTTTGATTAATAGATTATTATATCAAAAAAAATTAGCCATAACATAATACATTGTTGATTTTGAAGGGTGCGTAAGGTCAGTTACGAAGAATGAATTTCAACTCTTTTTCTTAGGCTATTCGTATGGTTGGGGGAAATATCCCTAAGTTACTGAAGGCTTTAGAATGAAATAACCGTGCATTATAACCTCTGTTTAAGTCAAAAAAAAATATAATCCCACACTCTTTTTAAGATCGCGTAACTCAGTGGTAGAGTACTTCCTTGACATGGAAGAAGTCGTTGGTTCAAGTCCAATCGTGATCACCATCTTTCTTTTAGATAATCTTAAGTTTTTATGTTATGATTTCGACTATGAAAAAGTACCTAATTTTACAAAAGAATCTAATATCAAAAAAACATTTAATTTTTCTCTTTTTATTCACATGCTTTTTAAATGGAAAAACGTTTAAGAACATTGAGTTTCTCGGTGATGTAGATTTGGTCACAGGTGAATTTGACCGAGCGACTCTGCTTAAAGTTTGTCACATAGATTACCCTGCTTTTTATAAAATTTGGAAATCGAATCCTAGCTTTGAATCCGAACAAATTGAAGATTTTGAAGCCAATCTTAAAAAGTATGCACAAAGTATGGGCTATTATAGAGCTAAAATAACATCTTCAAGCGATGAAGATACTATTTATGTAACAATTAAAAAAAATAGAGCCATTAAAGTAAGTTTGGTGGAGATGCCCCGTGAATTTAAAACTTTTGCCCTCTTTGAAAAAGGAGAACGTTTTAAAACGACCGATTTTACAGAAACAAAAAACAAAATTTCTGATTATTTGTCACAACATGGTTATCCTACTTTTAAGATGAATGCCAAAGCTTATGTTGATTTAGATGCCTATAATGTTGAAGTGAATATTAGTGTTGAAAAAGGTGAAAAACGTTACTTCTCAACAACAGAGTTAAATAACAGTACAAAAATAGATAACACGCTAATTGAAGAGCAGATAGTCTATGAAGCAGGTGAACTTTACAATGTTCTAAAACTTGAAGAGAGTTATGAAAATATCTATCAGTTAGGGGTATTTGAAGAGATTAAGATGCGTGCTGATTTTAACAATACAGAAGCTAAAGCCCCAATATATATTGCCTTAGAAGAGGGTGAAACCAAAGAGTTTGCTTCTAATATTGGGTACGATACCCAAGATGGAGCAAGAGGGGGAGTTGAGTATATTGACCATAACTTTTTTGGAAATCTTCGTGAGTTTCGCATAGGTGCTAAAATTTCACAACGTGGATATGAAGCACGAACCTCTTTTTATGACCCACGGATTAAGACACCCCTTTTAGGAGATTTTAGTTTTTTAAATGAAATTTCTTACAGTAATTGGGACTACGATGCCTATGTGGAAAAACTTTTTGTGGAGCGTGTTACTTTGGGTAAAAAATTTGTGGGACTTGAACACTATTTTGGATTTCAAATGGAGAACTCTCAAATTGAGTCTGGTGTGCCTACTTTTATGGCAGGGAACTATTTGATTAATTCACTTTTTTACCGTGTTTTAATCGATGGTCGTGATTCGGCGATGGACGCTAAAAATGGCTATTATACTTCGCTCTATGTTGAAAAAGCGATGAAGCAGTTAGGCTCAAAGATTGATTACTTGAAAATCTTAGGAGAGGCTCGGTACATTAAGGAGTTTAAACCAATGGTCTGGGCAGGAAAGATTAAAGTTGGTACAATTTCGCAAAAAACACCTCCCTTTAAACACTTTTTTTTAGGGGGAGCGATGAGTAACAGAGGGTATGAATATCGAGATTTAGGCGAACATAGTGGTCTCTATCCTATTGGTGGATTGAGTATGATTGATGCCTCTTTGGAGTCACGCTATCATTTTACGCCAAACTTTGCTGTTGTTGGTTTTGTTGATGCTTCAAAACTTTCACAAGAACTTAATGATTTTTCTGGTGAATGGTACACCTCTTATGGTACAGGGCTACGTTATTTGTCGGTAATTGGTCCTTTGCGTTTAGATTTGGGTTTTCCGACTAAGGGTGGCTTTGCACTCCATTTGGGCATAGGTCAGGTATTTTAATGCGTGTTTTTCGTCTGATTTATACGCTAATACGTTGGTTAATTCTTCTACTCTTGCTGTTGCTAGTGGTGCTTTTTTTTCTCTTGAATTCACCTGCACCTCTTTTAACACTACTTCAAAAACCTTTGGCAAAACAGGGCATCTCTTATGGTCATTTAAAAGGAGGGCTTTTAACAGGTTTTACCCTTAGCGATGTGAATTATGAGAACAAAATAAAAGCAAAAAAAGTTGCCTTAAAAGTAGATTTTGATTTGTTAAAAGAACGGGTGCTTTATGTCGATTACCTTCACTTAGAAGAGGCACATATTGACAAAGATTTTTTAAGGACACTACTTGATAATAATGGCTCTAAAAAAGAGGATAAAGAGGGGAACATAACACTGCCTTTTGACAAAGTAAAAGTCAAGGAATTGACACTCTCTTTACAAAATATCGCTTATGAAAACTATCATATAAAATCTGCAAAAATTAGGCTTAATAACTTTGAAACAGATATGAAGTCAAAACACCAAGGTGAGGTCTATCTTCTGTTAGACAGTAATGTTGCCCAAGTTGAGCTAGAAGCAAAAATGCAAAATAACAACTATGATTTAAGTGCTAAAGTAACAGGTGAACAACTGTTCTTAAGCCCTATATTAAGGGAAAACAACTTGACACTTTTGTCAAATCCAAAGTTTACACTCAATGCTAAAGGTGACATGAACCGTGTGTATTATGCTTTAGAAACTAAGGCATTGGCATTAAAATACCAAGCCTATGAAGCCCAGACAAAGGTGTTAAACCTTTCAGGTTATTATGATTTAAATAGCAGTGATATTCAAACAAAAATGAAAGCCAACATTGATGCCAATGTCGCCCAATTGACAATGAATACAGAGACATTTATCAATCTTAATGATGTGAATAACAGTTTAATTTTTGATGTTAAAGGCGTACTCAATCCTAAGCAAAAACTGCTTGAAGAAGCCGTAGTGAAAGAGCAATTAAAGCATCAAAATATTCAACTCTTAGCCTTACCTCAAATAGACTTTTTAGCTAAGGGAGATATGAAAGATTTGGACTTTAACACCCATATTAAAAATTTAAAAATAAAGCAAGATAAAATTGATTTAGATTTAAAATCATTGGATTTAAAGGGGGAGAGTCAAGTTTTAAAAGGGGATGTGAAAGGTGTACTTTTAAGTGATATTGACTCTACTTTTGGTCGAGCAAATCTAAACGTGAATACGAGCTTAAACTATAAAGATATTAATAACTCATTGCGTTTTACATTAAAACTAGACTTTGATGCAGATAGAAAGATGAAGAGCATTTATTTAGCAGAACAAAATCTTACTATTGAGAAAGTACCCTTTTTGACATTAATGGCTAAGGGAGATATGAAAAAACTTGATTTTGAGACAAATATAAAGGGCTTAACGCTGAAACAAGAGAAAATATCGCTCAATCTTCAAGGTTTAGATTTAAAAGGAACAAGCCATATTCTCAATGGGGATACGGATTTAAAGGTACAGAGTAATTTTGATTCAAGTATTACGAAAGGTAATGTTCACGCAGATGCACGATTTAATTTTAATCACTTAGAGGAGAGTTTGCATTTTAATGCTCAGACAGATTTATCTCTTTATGATGCTTATCTAAACCCTTTACTCAAAGAGCAAAATCTTACCATAGAGGGTAATACTAAGCTCAAGGTTCGTGCAAATGGTTCACTCACAGCACTAACGGCACAAGCTGAGCTTATGAGTAAAGTGCGTAAAGATAAAATAACTTCAAATATACAGCTTAAAACAGAAGAGATAGTTGTTAATTTAAAAGAAGAGCAGATTAAAGGAGTATTACATTTAAGCTCAGATGCTCCTGAACTTGGATTGAACATACAGAGTGATTTTTCGGGTAACTATATGAAGCCCAAAGAACTTCACACCAATACAAGTGTAGAGGTGAAAAAGTTTAATGCCTTTGGATTAAATTTAACGCCTTTTGTGCCACTTAATGCTTCGGTAACTTCGGGGGTAAAGGGGGCTAGTCTCACACTTCTTTCTCAAAAACTTAAGCTAAAAGTGCAAAGTGAGGATTATGAACATGTGAGATTTAATATTAAGAGTGAGAAGATTTACCCTTATAAACTTATGGAACTTCCTCAAGCGTTAAAAGGAAAATTTGTAAAGCTTGACTTAGAGGGAAAAGCGACACTCTCTATGCAGTACTTTAGTCTTAACGGTTTGGTCGAATCGAACAAGGCATTTAAGTTAAATCTCCAAGCCTCTTCAGATGTTAAAGGTTTAGATGTGAATATCTTTTCTCAACATTTAAAACTAACAGCCAAGGGTGATTTAAAAGCCAAACAAATAGAAACAGTCGTGACGATAGACTCTTTGAAAGAAGTACAAGAAGAGTTTCAATCCCTCTATGATTTCGCTCTAACAGAAGTAGATGGAGCAGTTAAGCTGAATGCTTCACTCAATGGGGAACAAGTTAAAGCCAATATTAGCTCTAAAAAAATTGCATTTGAAAAATTTTCGCTTGAAGAGTTAGAGATTGATGCCCATTATGCTAAAGAGCTACTCACACTGAATAAGTTAGATTTTAAAACCACAGGCTTTAAAGATAAAAAGTTAAATCAACACGTCTATTTAAATCAAAAAGGGCTTATTTCTTTGGGTAAAAAGAGAGATGTCTTGCTTGATATTCATCCTAATATTTTAGTGAAAGCCTCAGGAACAGAGGAAGATTTAAACGCACAGGTACAAGTGGAGAGTTTAGCATTGGGTTATCCTAGTTATGGAGAGTTACTTTTAAGTTGTGACATTGATTACGCACAAAAAGGCAAAAAGAAAAAGATTACAGGAGCAATTTTTATGGATAAAATGAAATTGCAGTATGAATCTAAGTTTTTAGACCCTTCACAAGACAATGATGTGATTGTTTTGTCTAAAAAATCGAGGGTTAAAAAAGAGAGAGATAGCTTTTTAGAAGATACTTTTATAGACCTTGCTATTTATGCCAGTGATGCCAATTATAAAACAAGAGATATTGATTTAACTTTTATTGTTGATGTGAAAGCCAAAAAAGAGTTTGGAGAACCCTTGGGACTCTTAGGTAAAGTAAAAGAGATAAATGGACGGGTAGAACAAGCTCCTAAGCTCTTTACTGTGGTCGATTCTAACATTGTTTTTAAAGGAGAAAAAGAGATTAATCCTCTGCTTGACATTGCCGTAGAGTATGCTTTGCCTGATGTCCTCATTACGATTAATATTCATGGTAATGCCAAACGTCCAAAACTAACTTTTAGTTCAGAGCCTCCACTACCTAAAAAAGATATTTTATCGTATCTTTTACTTGGCGTATCTACGGCTTCTCTAGGAGAGGGAAAAGGCTCATTGGGGCGAGAAGCTCAACTCTTCATCATGAACCAAGCAGCACGAGATTTAGCCTATGAGCTTGAACTTGATAGAGTATTTATTAAAGATGATGGAACAGGTGAGGGCTATGCAATACAAGTAGGGAAAAAGATTAACGATAAAACGATGGCAATCATTGAGAACTCAAAAGAGGGGAACTCTTTTATTTTAGAGTATGAGGTGAATAAAAATATTAAAGTAGAGGTAGGACAGCATCAAAAAACGGTGCCATCTCAAAGTATTGACCTCTACTTTAGAAAAAGATTTAAATAAAATTCCGTAGGGGCGACCTCTGTGTCTGCCCTTTATTTAAATTAGTAAACAAATAGAAGAACATACACCCAAATACCCGTAAATGAGGTCATAAAAATTCCTATAAAAGTGAATTGACCAGCTTGTTTGTGGTTTAAAGAGTTCTTACCAGGTAATTGCCCTGCTTTGGAAGATTTTCTAGCTTTCCATAGGGTAATGCACCACACTACAAGGGAGATAACAGCAATGGCTATGTGAAAAATGAGTACATAGAGTGCATAACTATGAGAAGTATGACTTCCCTCAATAAATTTTTCAAACCCACCACCTGTACGAACACCATATTCAAAATATCCTACCACAATGATAGCAACAATAAAAATAATTGATTGGCTTAGTGCATGTAGGCTATAGTTTTTTACTTTAGCAAATGAGATGGCGATAAGCACTAAAAAGGGTAGTAGTGCCACCATTATCATAACAAAATCCATAAAAAATGGAGCTCTTGTTCCTAAAAATCCTGTTTCAAACATATAATTCATTATTTATCCTTTAAATCGTTGTAATGGAAATATAGCACAATGGACTTATATAAAGTTTTTTATGAGGGAATACGTAAATGCTGACCCACAAAAATTTTATTTGGATTTTTGACGATTTCAGGATTTGCTTTAAAAATTTTTGGATAATCTTTATAGTTTCCATAAGCTTTTTGAGCAATTTTTGAAAGGCTATCACCCTTTTGAACAATAATAACACGCATCTCATTTTCACGAAAAACAAGCTCTTTTTGAATAGATTGTGAATAGTTAGATGTTAAGTTCTCTACTTCATTGGTAATGGTAGCTAATTTATTACTCAATGTTAAAAGAGAAGCATTTACTAGCTCATTGTTTTGATTCTTTTCAATTACAACTTTATTGTAGTAGTTGGTCTCTTGAAAGTTTTGGGGTGAAGAGAGGTTATTTTCACTTTCTTGAAGTTGTTTTTCCAAAGGTTCTTCACTAAGAGTCTCTTTTGTTACGGCTTTTCCTTCTTGTTCTTTAAGTTGTAACATAACAAGTTTAACAATAAGCTCAATATCTTTTTTATCTATGGCTGAGGGGGATTCACTATTTGTTTTAAGTTGTATGCTTTGAGGTAAGTCTGTCTCTCTTATTAAGAAAGTTTCTTTGGGGTGAGAGTCAGTTACAGGTGTAGTAGTTTTATTTTCAATAATAGGATTAAAATAGTAATAAAGATAAAAGATAGATGCGAGGAGTAATACTACAGCCAGAAGTGTAAAGAGTATTTTATTAAGTTTTTGACTTTTTGATTCTTGAACATACATTTTTCTATAAGCATCATAATACTCATTATTCTGTTTGTTTGAATTGTAATGCATTTCTAATCCTTTAGAATATTATTAATTAATATATAATAACATTTTAGAACTTTAACACTACTTTAATATATTTTATTAGGTTGAAAATTGTTATTTTTTTGCCCCAAAACTTTGTGTCCAATAGATTCCGTAATCAGAATCTTGATTTACCACCACAGCAACACCAATCTCTTTAAAATTAGCATTCATCATATTTGTACAGTGTGCAGGAGAAGCCAACCAAGCATTTACAGCCTCTTCAATACTTGCTTGACCTCCTGCAATATTTTCACCAATGGTTCTGTATTCTACATAGCCATGGGCTTTAATACGTTCATTAAAGTAACTTTTATTGTGATTGTTATCTCCTGTAATATCAGAACTTGTTCCTGAACCATAGTGAGAAAAGGTATTACTCTGTGCTAAGTCATAAGAGTGTTCATAAGCCGCAGCATAGAGTTCAGTGTTCCATGTCAATGCAGGAGCAGGCGAGACTAAACCATTGCCATCGTGACAATCTCTTGCCACTGATCGGGCTTTGTTAATGGCTTTTAAAATCTCATTTTGAGTAGTTTTTTGTGCAGTTTCATAAGAAGTATCTTTTGCTGAAGTAGTAGGTGCAACAGAATCATTTCCACAAGCAATAAAAAAGAGAGAGATAAATGTAAGAATAAGTGTTTTTAAGAGTGTCATAATACTTCCTATTGTTTTTTGTTAAAAAAAGTATACAACTATTAAACTTAAATAATATTTAACATTTTTAATTATTTTATAAAATTAATTAAAAAAGCAAAAATTTTTAATTAATTACTCTATAATTAAGCCATTTCTATCTATTTTTTTCCATTTTCCTCCATCTAATATTTTATTTGAACCCACTTTTTTTTCTTTACAAGCTATACAAATTTCTGCTTTTCCTTTATAAAAAGGAAAAGCAAAGTCGTAAATTGGTTTTAATACGATGTCAAGGTTTGAATTGAAAAAACCAATTTTACCATTTACTTTGGTTCGTGCTAATCCATCTGAAAAAGGGTCAGCTTGGTTTTCATAGGTCAAAGTTTGTATCGCTTTTCCATCTTTTCGTACATAATAGTAATGATTGTTAATAAATACAGAGACAATCTCTTCCCCTTTAAAATCTAATTGCTTAAGATAGTTGGGTGTAATATAGTGAGAAATAGGAGTTTCTATTTTTATGGGGGTAGATTGAGAACATGCAATAAAAGTAAGTGAAGAAAAGAGAAGTAAGAGATATTTCATTTTAAAGCCTTTCTTTTAATTATAGCACTCTAAAATAAAATATTTATATAAAAAGAGTAAGCCTTTAGATAGGCAATACTCTAATATTTTGGTCTAGTTTCTCTTTTAAAATATTCTCAATGGCAAAGAGTGTTCCTGTGTCTGCACTTGAACAACCATTACACGCACCTAAGTAGCGGATATAAATATCATGGTTCTCACCATTCTCTTTAATATCTAAAATCTCCATATCACCACCGTCCATGATGAGCATTTGACGAATATTATCATCAATCACTTTTTCTGTGGCTTTAAGTTTTTGTACTACTGTCATTTTTGCAAATTCAATGCTTGATTCTGCTCCACCAAGGGTTGAACCAGCAGCCATTTTCTCTTTTTCATACTCTTCAAGTAAATCTACTAAATAAATGTCTTTTTCTTCATGTCCACCAGGTCGAATACATGATTTACAAAAACCACCTGCTTTGGTGTAGTCTGTAATCTGTTCAACCGTAGTTAAGTCATTAAGTCTAATTACCTCCTTGAGCGTATTAAGGGTAACTCTCGCACATTCACAAACGATTATTTCTTCTTCAAAGCTTTCCATATCAACGTTAAGGTATTGACCTGCTGCTTTTTTAATGACATCATACGCCATAACAGAACAGTGCATTTTTTGAGGTGGAACAGAGGGCACATCTGGTGTGTCTCTCATTGCTTTTTCAACGTCAATGTTGGTAATTTTAACTGCCTCTTGAACAGTTTTATATTTACATAGCTCTGCCATAACATCTGAGCTGGCAATCGCTGTACCACAACCAAAACTTTTGAATTTAGAATCCATAATCACGTCTGTGTTTGGGTTTACTACCCAGTAAAGACGCACGGCATCTCCACAAGACTCAGCCCCAAAGTCAGCCACAATGAGTTTACCACCCATCTCTTGGGCTTGTTCTGTTGTAATTTCACCCATATTTTTTGGGTTGTTCATTAACTCGGTTACTTTATCGCTGTACTCATCCCAGATGGTACCACCTACTAAACTATCTAATCCCATGATTTTTCCTTTATTTTCTATTTTTTAATGTGCAAGTGTAAGTCCAGACTCATGACCCTCTGGAGCATAAGCAAATGAACTTGAAATTTCTCTAAGTCTGGCAACAGCTTTTTTAACAGTTGCTAAGGTATAGTCAATCTCTTCTTGCGTGGTGTAACGACTAAGCGAAAATCTAATGGCTGTATGTGCCAAATCTTCATCTGCCCCAATCGCCTCCATCACTGAGTTGGCTTCAAGGTCTTCAGAAGCACAAGCAGAACCTGTACTCGCTCCAATGCCTGCTTGGTTTAAGTCCCAGAGCATAGATTCACCCTCAATCCCTCTAAAAGAGATAAGAATGGTATTAGGTGTTCGATACTTGCGTGGTGTTACAACAAAAGTATCTGAAATTTTGAGAAGTTCATCTTCAAAGTTATCTCTCATCTCTCTAATTTCACTCATCTCAAAGTCAAGGGCATCAATGGCTTGTTCCATGGCTTTTCCCATGCCAATAATCCCTGGAACATTAAGGGTTCCTGAACGGTGACCACCCATTTGCGAACCACCATGAAATAGTGGCATTAGCTCTTTACCTTTTTTCATGTATAAAGCACCAACGCCTTTAGGACCATGAAACTTATGGGCAGAAAATGTTAAGTAATCGACATTAAAGTCTTGAACACTAACAGGCAACTTTCCAATGGCTTGAACAGCATCGGTATGAAAGAGTACTTTATGTTCAGCACAAATCTCACCAATCTCTTGGACAGGGAAGATAGCACCTGTCTCATTGTTAGCCCACATAACAGAGACTAAAGCCGTTTTAGATGTAATACTATCTCTAACTGCTTGTGCTTCAATTAATCCTTCTGAGTTTATTGGTAAATAGGTCACTTTGCAACCCATAGATTCAATAAATTTAGCCGTAGCAATAATAGAAGGGTGTTCCACTTCAGAGATAATAATATGGTTTTTACGACCTGTTAATATATACTCAAAATAGATTGATTTAAGCACCCAGTTATTACTCTCTGTAGCACAAGAGGTAATAACCACAGAGTCTTTTCTATCTGCATTAATTCCTGCATAAATTCTCTCCATGGCTGTCTTAATGTGAGGGTGGGTCTCACCTGCAAACGCATGTAGTGAGTTTGGGTTACCATATTTCTTTACAAAAAAAGGCTCCATCTCTTCAAATACATGTGGATCAACAAGGGTAGTAGCATTATTATCCAAATAAACTTTCATTTTTTTCCTTTGAGTTTGAACTCATAATTTTAAATCAGACAAATTTAGTCTTATTTAACTTTTTCCATAGTACAGAATGAAAGCTTAATTTATCATGAGTTAATTTTTTTTTGGGATTATACTGCTTTAGTGGTTAAAAAAGAGTTACAGTTGAATTCTTATCTACTACTTATACCTACTTTGAAGAGAGTAGTAAAAAAATCCTTCTATCAATTTTAGTCAAAATGATAGAAATTTACTTTATTCAGCTATTGCTTATAGCTCTAAGAATGATGATTTTATAGAATTAGTCGCAGTTTAATTTTATTGAACTTAGGTTGATAGTCTTGATAAAAAATAATAAAAAATAATATAAAAATACAATAAAATTATTAAAATAATAATTTTATTGTATTTTTATATATATATAATTTACATTGTGATAATATAGTGATATATAGGTCAGAACTTTCAATTAAAAAAGAGGAATGGCTAAAAAATGAGAGGGCTTTAATGCAACATAATAATCCATTATCAGATGTAAGAATGTGTTTTTTTAGCCCTTTAAAAAACAATTTACTAGAAAACTATATTAAATATGCGATTATAAATAAAGAAAAAAAATTAACTAGAAAAGTTATTTACTTTTATAAAAAAGCTCTTTTTTTAAGAATACGTGATTTAGGTAGATACAACCAAAAGACAGTCGTTGCTTATATGAATTTAGCAGAGGCATATTTAGAAGATGGTCAAATTGAAAAATCTTTAAAATTATATGAGCAAACTTTAAAAATCACTAAAAGTATTACAGATAAAGATTCACTCTATTTGGCAAGCATTTACAATGCATTGGGCAATCTTCATTTTTTAAAAGAGAATTTCAAAGAAACACACTCTTTTTACTCTAAAGCTTTAAATATTAGAGAAGAACAATTAGGAGAGATGCATACACTAACTGCAAAGAGTAATTATGAATTGGGTTATTTTTATGCCTTTTCTCAAGAGTACTCATTAGCTTTACCTTTTTTTGAAAAAGCATTAAAATGTAGAGTAGAGCTTTATCGTCTTAGTCATCCTGAAACGGCCAATAGCTATAATAGCTTAGCTATGTGTCAGTATCATCTTTTTCAGTATGAAGAGGCTTATAAGAATTTACAAGAAGCAATTAAAATTCAAAAAATAATTCTCCCTAAAAATGATATTGGTCTCTTGTCATCAAAAAAGAATTTAAAAGAGATTAAGAAAGAAGTGCTTAAGAAGAAAAAAGAGACTCTTTTAAAAAGTTTTATTTTATGGATGAAAAGTTTTGTTCATACCTCTCAAAGTAGTTGATAATAGAGTTAGAGTATAACTGTTTTATAAAATATAGACCAAGTTGTAGAAAGTGTGGAAGTATTAAAAGCGTAACTTTGCGATTAAAGCCCCTAAGACTAGAGAAATTGAACGTTTTAATCTTAGAATGAGAATGCTCTCTGTTAATTTTGTGCTTAATCGCTATAACCATCAATTACTTTGAAATGCACGATCAAAGTTTTTGATTTTAGACTCTTGAATAAATTTATCATATTCATAAATATCTTTTCTAAAGTAAGTGAGTCCATTACGTTTGAAAACAGTAAAATAGGTAGTATGAACAGGTAGCTTTTTATTAAATTTAATCACTTTATTTATCAATGTATTTCTATATTTATTTAAAATATTTAGATACTTAGAGCTAATTCTTGATTTTAATACATCAAGAAGCTCAAATGGTTTTGCTAAACGCATACAACCTGAGCTATATACTCTATATCGGTATTGAAAAAGTGATTTATTATCTGTGTCATGTAAATAAACAGAGTACTTATTTGGAAACATAAACTTAATACGTCCAAGAGCATTATCATCACCTGGGTATTGAACAAATCGGTAAGGAATATGACCTTTTGAAACATCAGCATAAGGTGCTAGCATAGAGGGTTTAAAATTTTTCATTTCACTTTTTTTATTCCAACCATAAAAGACACGTATATTATGTTCTTTTAGATAATCAGGATGCTCTTGCAGTGCGACGATTAAATCTCGTCTAACGAGATTTTCTGGAATATTCCAATAAGGATTAATCTCTAGGTAAGTCATATAAGAAGAAAAAATTGGTGTAGGGCGTTCAGGTCTTCCTACCACTGCTCTCATCTCTAAAATAGATTGACCATTTCTAATGTAATTCATTTTAAAATCAGGAAGATTTACACGAATATATTCATCTGGAAATCTTGTAGGAAACACTTTTAACTTATCAAGATTGACAATAATTTTATCAATAAGATGAGAAGTCGGCTTATTCATATAGTAAACAAGTACTTTATCAATAAGACCATTTTGTTTTAATTTAAAACGATTTTTATAGGAAAAAAGTGCTTGCTTTAGATCATTATCAAAAAGATCAGATGTGTTATTTCTATTGTAAAGGTCTCCTGTAGTTATTAAATGTTTTTTAATACTCACAATATAGGGATGTCTATCACCTAGTTTTAAATCTCTTTCATATTTAATGCGTTCCATAGGTGGTAAAGTTTGATAAAATGAGAGTGCTTCAATTAACTCTTTATATTGTCTTTTTGAGGGAATTAATGAGTTGAAAAAACCTTTAATATTTTGATTTTTAATTGCATTGAAAAGTTTTGTACTTGAAGGGGTCTTTTTACGTACCATCTCCCAATTGGCAGTAATATCTTTTTCATCTTTCATCTGTTTTAATTTAGTTTGAACCAAATCCCAATTAATATCACTTTTGACAATAAATGATGCCATTCTTACATAAGCACGGGTGAGTAGAATATCAAGCCTACTTAACTCTTTAACATTCATATTAAGATTCATATTATCATGAAGTAGATAGGTATATTGTTCTATTTCACTTTGATAGAAGTCTTTATTTTTGTAGTTAAAATAGGGGTCCGATAAAATTTCTCTTAAACTATTGAAGTTATGAGCATGACCAATCCACAAAGGAAAGTTATGGTTTTTTCGATACAAGGTCTTGATAAGTTTTTGTTCACTAACATAGTTTGAAAGCTGTTGAGGTTGATTTTGCAAAATAAAATTTAATTTATTATCTAATCCTGTTGAAAACAGCGTTGAAAGAAAGAGGCTAAGGATAAGTAGGATTCTCACGTGTATCTCCTAAATTTGAAAAATATGTATAAAAATTTAATTTATAGAAGTAAAATTCTTAGATATATTTTGAGTTATTTAAAATATAAAGAGGCATAACAACCTTATAAGGGTTGTTATGAAGTGGGTAGCTTAAAATTTGTAAGCTGCACCAATAGTTAATGCAGAAGACTCAGGAATATTCTTTTTATCCATAAGATTTAAGTAATCAGTAAAGATAGAGAAGCTATCACTTAAGCTATAATCAAGACCTAAACCATAAGATAGACCAGTTTCTTTTGCGGCAATACCTGCATGGTTTGAGTATGAAGCACCAAGTAAACCATAAAGGTTCAATGCATCAGTAATATCATAGTTTGGTTTTAAGTAAGCACCAACTTGTTTATATTTAGTGTATCCATTGTCAACTTTTGCAAAACCGTAAGTACCTCTTAATTCAGCACCTAAGTAGTTCATAAAGTCATATCCTAATCTACCTGTAAAACCAAGTTGTCTATCTTGATTGTTTTCTGTTGCAAAAACATTTGACATATCAGAATGTGCTTTACTTGCTGCAAGTCCTGTAAGACCACCAGCTAAATAGAGTCCAAGTGGTCCAGATGGTTTTTCAACTTTTGGAGGAACAACAGCAACAGGAGGAGTTACAACTGGAGCTTTAACAACTGGAGCTTCAACAACTGGAGCTGGAGCTACATATACTGGTTCAGGTTCAGGAGCTGGTGCTACATAAACTGGTTCAGGTTCAGGAATAGGTTCTACAGGAACATAGACAGGCTCTTGTTCAAAGACGGTTACGGGATTAATATCTCCCCCAGCAAAACTTAAAGTACTAAGTGCAGCAATAACTGCTAGTGATTGTGTTAATTTCATTTTGAAATCTCCTTCATATAATTTAAAATATATGAGTAGTATAGCACAAAGAGTTTAAAATAATTCTTTAAAACTATTTAATTCTTAAAATATGGCTTACTTATATATAATCTTCTTTAGCTATAATTCGCCTAATTTATTAAATAGTATAGGACAATTCTACATGCAAAAAATCAAAAATATCGCCGTAATCGCGCACGTTGACCACGGTAAAACTACTCTTGTTGATCAACTTCTTCAACAATCTGGAACTTACGCAGCTCATGAAGAGGTGCAAGAGAGAGCGATGGACTCTAATGAAATTGAGATGGAGAGAGGAATTACCATTCTTTCTAAAAACACAGCCATTACTTATGGAGAACATAAAGTAAACATCATTGACACCCCTGGTCACGCCGATTTTGGTGGAGAAGTTGAGCGTGTTTTAAAAATGGTTGATGGCGTACTGTTACTTGTTGATGCACAAGAGGGTGTTATGCCTCAAACTAAGTTTGTTTTGAAAAAAGCGATTGCTTTTGGACTTATTCCTGTGGTTGTAATTAATAAGATTGACAAAGATGGTTCAGATCCAGAGAGAGTACTTGATGAAGTGTTTGACCTCCTTGTAGCACTTGATGCCAATGAAGAACAACTTGAATTTCCTGTTCTTTACGCAGCGGCTAGAGATGGTTATGCTAAATGGGAGATGGAAGACGAAAGTAAAGATATGACCCCACTTTTTGAAGCCATTATTGACAAAGTTCCTTACCCACAAGGTTCACCAGATGCTGATACTCAAGCACAAGTATTTACCCTTGATTCTGACAACTTTGTTGGTCGTATTGGTATTACGCGTATTTTTAATGGTAAGGTTAAAAAAGGAGATGAGTATCTTTTGGTTAAAGCTGATGGTTCTAAAACCAAATCAAGAGTCTCTAAACTTATTGGATTTAAAGGTCTTGACAGAATTGACATTGAAGAGGCAGAAGCAGGTGATATTGTAGCCATTGCAGGATTTGCAGACATTGATGTAGGGGATTCTGTTTGTGATCCTCAAAACCCTGTGGCACTTGACCCAATGCATGTGGAAGAGCCGACGCTTTCAGTTATTATGTCTGTAAATAATGGACCACTTGCTGGGCAAGAGGGAAAACACGTCACTTCAAACAAGATTAAAGAGCGTCTTGAAAAAGAGATGGAGACCAACATTGCGATGCGTATGGAGCCTATGGGTGACGCATCATTTAAAGTCTCTGGTCGTGGTGAACTTCAAATTGGTATTTTGGCAGAGAACATGAGACGTGAAGGTTTTGAGTTTATGTTAGCACGTCCAGAAGTTGTTACCAAAGAAGAAAATGGTGTTAAAATGGAGCCATTTGAACACTTGGTTGTTGATGTTCCAGAAGAGTTCCAAGGGGTTGCCATTGAGAAGCTTGGAAAAAGAAAAGCAAACATGACTCAACTTACGCCAATGCCTGATGGAACAGTACGTTTAGAGTTTGAAATTCCTGCACGTGGGCTTATTGGATTTAGAAATGAATTCTTAACTGACACAAAAGGTGAGGGAATTATGAACCACTCTTACTTAGAATACAGAGCTTACTCTGGTAAAGTTGAAAGTAGAACACCAGGTGCATTAGTTTCTATGGATGATGGTGAAGCTGTTGCGTTCTCAATCTTTAACTTACAAGCACGTGGGATTATGTTTATTAGTCCACAAGACAAAGTTTACTCTGGAATGGTTATTGGTGAATCTGCACGTCCTGGTGACCTTGATGTGAATCCACTTAAAGGTAAAGCCTTAACAAACATGAGAACTTCAGGTGCTGATGATGCGATTAAATTGGTTGTTCCAAGAAAAATCACCCTTGAATCGGCTATGGAGTGGATTGAAGATGATGAACTTATTGAGATTACCCCAGAATCAGTAAGAATTCGTAAAAAATCACTTGACCCAGTGGTACGTAAACGATTAGCTAGAGATAAAAAGAACGCTAAATAACTTCTCTTTATAAAACTCGTGGTGTTCGATAAAATCGAACCTATGGGTTTCCCCTTTTTTTTCATATTTAATATTATAATTGGTTTCTTTATGTTAATATTCTTTTTTAATTAACAAAAAGGATAAACAATGTTTTCAGAATTTAAAAAATTTCTTATATCAGGAAATATGGTAGATATGG
>JALSQB010000017.1 GCA_026985655.1 Campylobacteraceae bacterium
CTATATTACCTCCATCAAAGAGGGCAATGAAGAACTTGAAGAGGTAATGGACTATTTAGATGTAAAGTTAGATGAGGTAAATCAAAAGTTAGAGCAGAGTGATTTACCCCAAAAGAGTGATGAGACGTTTATTGATGAATTTACTTTGGGGTTGCTTGAGGGGTAGATATAATAAAAACTAGTTATAATATACCTACAATATGTAGTATAAAAGGAGAATCTATGCAAACGGTAGCCATAAGGGATTTAAAAAATAACCCTTCAAACATGACCAAGTACTTAGAAAATAATGAAACAGTTTTTATTACAAAACATAGTAAACCCATAGGTATTACGCTCCCTCTTAACGATGATACACTCTCTATTGGCGTGAAAAATTTGGTGGCTATAGAGCAGTATAAACATGGTCTTATCTCTCTTGGGAAGATGGCAGAGTTTCTTGAAATAACTAAAAAAGAGGCGATGAGTCTGGTCAATCGTTTGGGTATTGACTGGCTAGAGTACAGTAAAGATGAGCTTGATAAGCAACTAGAGAGTGCTACTAAATATGCTAAATGATAATTTCTGATGCTACTATTTTAATTACACTTATCAATATTGATGAGTTTAGGGTTTTAAAGCTTTTTATAGAGAAAATTATTATCCCTTATGAAGTTTATCATGAGGTATCACAAAAACCAAACGCTAAAAAATATATAGATGTTCAAATAGAGGAAGCTTTTATCTCTGTGGAGGAGTATGAAAATTTACAACTCTTTAACGAGATAAATTATCTCTTAGATGCTGGAGAATCAGCTTCTATTACTTTGGCGATAGAGCGTAATCTTCCTCTTATTATAGATGAAAAAAAAGGTCGAAAATTTGCCGAAAAACAGCAGGTTGAGATTATTGGTTTGCTTGGGATTTTACGATTTTTATATCATGATGGTCGATTGAGTAGAGAAGAGACTGTTGAGATTGTTAAAAAACTTAATGATTCTGATTTTCGGATAAGCTCTAAACTTTTGGATTTAATTTTAGTATAAGTTCAACAAATAGAGATATTTATGAGTTGAGTAGATTTTTTAGTTTATCTCTGTTTAAAGACATATTTGTTCCATTAATAGTCTCTAATTTATATACTTTTGGAGAAATTTTATTTAAAACTTTTTCAAAATGATTTTCTGTTTTCTCAAATAATCTTTTGTATCTATAGAGATAATGTGTATGCTCATTTGATTTATTTAAGCATAGTTTTAATTTTGGGATTAAATAGTTTTCCGTTGTTATTTCTAATAACTGTTGATATAGTTTTTTTGACATTTTACGGTAATGTATTTTTGTATGATTTGGGTTTAATGCAAATGGAAAAATATCTAAAGCGATAAAACCATGTTTACAAAAGTAGTCAAACATAATTTTCTTTTTTTCTTGAGTTGTTTTAGGTATCTTTATTTGGTGACCTTCTTTTAAAAATACTTCTAAATCTTTAAAATGAAAAAATACACTTGTTGGTGTATTTGGATTATAAATATATTTTTGGTGAGTACCAAATAATGGTGATTCAGAAATCATTATAATTTTCAATTTATCAATGTTCTTAAATTGTTCTTCCCAAAGTTTTTCTGTTATCTCAAAAGCATTTTTAAGATAAGCCTCATCTTTTTCAAAATATTCAACTATCTGTTGCTCTTGATAAATTTTTTTTAATACAGTTGAGATTGGTTTCCATTTTATAGTTGTCATTTTTTTCCTGAATTTATTTTTTCAATTTTATATCTCAACAAAAACAATCTCCCCACCTCTAACAACTCCCACTTTCCCTTGACACGCCAAAGAGGGTAAAGAAACATAGTTTTTATGTACTAAACTTTGATGAAAATGCCCCTCTATAATGAGGGCATTTTTAGGGTAATGACTTCTAATGGCATCAAATCTTTTGGCATAGCCTTTAAAATGACCACAGATTTTTTTTACTTTGAGTTTGTTCATTCTATGGTTTATGATTTGTTTCTCAAAAGGTTTGAGTAGGGTTAGTGTCACTCTGTTTCTAAGTATTTTAGAGTAGAGGGTGTAGCCAAAACCTGTTCTATATTTATCTCCATGACTTAAAAAAACATCTTGCTCATTGAGTTTAAAATGAATGGGCTGTTCCTCTCGACTATAAACTTTTATGTGAGGAAAAATCTCTTTAAGACAAAAATCATGATTTCCCTCTAAGTAAATAATCTCTAAATCTTTAGAGAGTTCTTGTAAAAGTTCTATGGCATCTTTTGAAAAGGTTTGAATGTAGTCATTGTAAGCAAAAAGTAAATCAAAAATATCCCCCATAAGAATGAGTTGAGGGGTTTTAATTTTATTTGTTTTAAGATTTTTTAAAAGTCTTAAAAAGTCATCTCCATGATGAGGAAAGTGAGCATCGGCAATAAAAAGAGCGTTCTCTTTTAAGCGTTTTGACATGCTTCACAAAGTCCAAAAAGATTAATTTGTGAGGTTTTGAGTTGAAAGTTTTCAATCACAAGGGCTTCTTTTGTCTTAGAGGAAATTTCAGTGTCGGTAATTTCTCCACACGCTTCACAAATGAGGTGCATGTGTTCCTCTTTTTTGAGTTCATACTTAGATTTTTCGCCATTAAGAGGTACTTCAATAATGACATTGTTCTCTTGCATGACAATAATGTTTTTGTAGATGGTCGCCAAAGACAAAGTAGGGTACTGCTCTTTGACATTGTCGTAAATATCATCAATGTTTATGTGACCAGCATGGTCGATGGTTTTTAAAATGGAAGTCCGTTGTATGGTGGCTTTTAAATCATTCTCTTTTAATAGTGATATGTAATTTGTCATGATTTTGCCTTATGGTTTTTAGTTATTTAATAAATACTTATATAAATATTATAGTCAATAATACTTAAATAGTTATTTGTTATGCGTAGGGTGCATTTTAATGCACCACCACAAAAAAGGTGTAATAAATTACAGCCTATAGTTCATCAGCATGTTTTGCAAGATAATCAGCAACACCAGCAGTGTCAGCTTTCATACCTTCATCACCTTTAACCCAACCAGCAGGACAAACTTCACCAAACTCGTTAGTAAATAGCATTGTATCTACCATTCTAAGCATCTCATCAATGTTTCTTCCAAGTGGTAAGTCGTTTACTACGGCGTGTCTAACTGTACCGTCAGCATCAATAAGGAATGAACCTCTAAGTGCAACAGCATCGTTAAGAAGAACATCATAGTCTCTTGCAATTTGTTTGCTAAGGTCAGCAACCAAAGGCATATCAACTCTACCAATTCCACCATTTTCAACAGCAGTTTCTCTCCATGCAAAGTGTGAGAATTGGCTATCTACAGATACACCAATAACATTGATTCCTTTTGCTCTAAAGTCAGCTGCTCTTTTTGAAAATGCAATAATTTCTGAAGGACATACAAAAGTAAAGTCTAGTGGATAGAAGAAAAGTACTGCACCTTTTTCACCGAGGTTGCTCATTAGGTTGAAGTCTTCTACGATTGTTCCGTCTGCAAGTACAGCTGATGCTGTGAAATCTGGGGCTTTGTTAGTTACGATCATGGTAATTCCTTAAATAATAATTTTTATTAACAATGAAATACTATCGTATAGAGCTAAAAAGAAGTTGAGATTTAGCTCTTTTTAGCTTATTTTTTGGAAGATTTTTCTTTAATGACCAACTGCACAGGCTCATCAGTATTTTTGCCAATATAAGGGCTACTGGCTTCAATGAGTAGTGGAATAATTTTTCGTAAATTTTTTGATTCACCCACCGAAGAGACATCGACACGCCATAACTCTTTACTTGATTGGTCTTTTGCTAAGAGTGTGATATAACGGTTGTAGTAAATGCGTGTTTTACTGTAGGTGTTGTAGCTACCACCATAAAAGCCATTGTAAAAGTTGTTGAAAAAAAATGGATGATTGTGTCCATAATATCTTTCATAAGGAAAGCCCCAAGCCATACTAAATGAGATATTGGGTTCAGTGTAAACTTCGGTTACTTCATTGACTTTCTCTAAACCATAGTCAAAATAGATGGTCTGTTGGGCTAAGTGAGATGCATAAGGTTGAACAAATCCATTGTTTCCAAGTACTTCATGTAATTTTGTTGAAAACTTTTGGACAGCTAAACTATTTTTATCGGTATCTTTTTTTACGACTTCTATTAGGTAGCTTGTGTTTGGTTTAACAGAGACATTAGGTGCAGTAATCGCATCAATACTCACACGATATTTGGGCGTAACAGAACACCCTGTGGTGAAGAGAAATGCAGAAGAAGTGAGTAGGGTGAATAATATATGCTTCATAAGTAAAAACTCCTTTGGTATTTTATATAGTTTACTATAAAATCTTGTATTTTAGATATTATACGATTAATTAGGAATTAAAATGATAAAAATAGAAACATTAAAAGTAGAACAATATGCTGACATAGAAAATAAAATTGGCAATGGAAAACCCACCATTATTGCCTTTGGTATGAGTCATTGTTACTCGTGCCTTGCTATGTCTAAGATGTTCGCAGAGATTTTAGAAGAACACCCAGAGTATCAAATTTATGCAGTTGATGGACAAAAAGAACGTCTAATCTTACGAGATAAATATAAGCTAAAACTGATGCCTGTACAACTCTTTTTTGATGCAGATGGACATGAAGTCTTACGGCATGAGGGGGCTTATAAAAAGCCTATTTTGGAGATTATATTAAAAAAACATGGCTTTGGAAGTTATTGAGATGCGATTTAAAATTTTACTTTTAGTGCTACTTAGCACCTTTGCTATGGCAGATAAAATTACCCTAGCACTCGCAGGGAATGTAGCCTATGCAATTGATGATTTAAAAAAAGAGTTTCATAAACTCTACCCTAACATTAAAGTGCAGATTATCTTAGGTGGTACAGGTAAATTAACGGCTCAAATTATGCATAAAGCACCCTATGATATTTTAATGGGTGCAAATATGATGTACCCAGAAACTTTGTATCAAAAAGGGTTCGCTGTGACTAGACCTTTGGTGTATGCTAAAGGCTCATTGGCTTTGGTGAGTCGTACCAAACGTGACTTCTCAAAGGGATTAGCACTTATAAAAGAGGCAAATATTAAAAAGATAGCTATTGCCAATCCCAAAACAGCCCCTTATGGTGTCGCCACTTTTGAAGCTTTGAAAAATGCAAAACTTTTAGACGAGCTAAAGCCAAAATTCGTTTACGCTGAATCCATTTCTCAAACCGTTATCTACACTACTAAAGTGACAGATATTGGCTTTATTGCTAAGTCGGCACTCTTCTCTTCGAAGATGGCACACTTAAAAGAGGGGCGTAATTGGATAGCGATTGACACTAAGCTTTATGCCCCCATTGAACAAGGAATTGTTATCTTGAAGCATGGGGCGAAAAATGCTGAAGTATCGGCTTTTTATGCTTTTATATTTTCTCGTGAAGCTCAAAATATTTTTGAAAAATTTGGCTATTTGGTAGGTCATAAGAGAGATTAGACCTCTAAAGTTTTTTTAATAAGTTGGGCAACACTCTCAGCTCGTGTGCCTAAAACCACTTGAATGGTCGTTTCATTTGGTTTTATAACGCCTTTAGCACCAAGCTTTTTAAACTGTTCCTCGTTTAAGCCTTTTGAGCTTTTAACTTCCATTCTAAGTCGCGTAATACACGCATCAGTAGAGACAATGTTTTCTGCTCCTCCTAAAGCTTCTATGAATGCTAAGGCTTCATTTGAATTGTCGGCTTGTTCTTCTGTTTCGTCATTAGAAAATATTTTGTAGTTGAAGATTTTTATGGTGTAGTAAGAAAGCACAAAATAAATAGCCCCAAAAAGCAAACCAAGAGGTAAAATGAGTAGAGGATTTTTAGCCAGTTTGTAGTTAATAACATAGTCAATAAACCCTGCTGAAAAACCGTAGCCATGGTGAATGTCCAAGAAGTGAGCAGAAGCTACGGCCAAACCTGTGAGAATGGCATGGAGTAGAAACAATAGAGGAGCGATGAATAAAAAGAGAAACTCTAAAGGTTCGGTAATGCCTGTTAAAAAGGAAGTGAGTGCTACTCCAAACAAGATAGCCCCTGCTTTTTTCTTTTGAGCCTTATCGGTGGTCGCATAGATAGCCAATGCCATAGCAGGTAAGCCAAACATCATCGTCACGTAAAACCCTGCCATGTAAATTCCTGCTTTGGGGTCACCTGCAAAGAAACGGTGTAAATCGCCATTGGCAACCAATTCTGCTCCATCTTTAACGTAGTGATACTCACCCACTTGAAAAAGAAAAACAGAGTTTAAGATATGGTGAAGCCCTAAGGGAATGAGCAGACGATTAAGTGTTCCGTAGAGAAATGAACCCAATTCATCTAGGCTTATGATTGCATTTGAAAAAGCATCAATGCCACTTTGTGCATAGTGCCAAAAGTGACCTGCTAGAACTCCCACTAAAATGGCACTTAGTGCAGTGATAATAGGCACAAAACGTTTTCCTCCAAAGAAGCCTAAGAACTCTGGGGGCTTGATGGTGTGAAAACGATTGTAGAGCGTTCCAGCTAAAACACCGATGATGATACCAATGAAAACCCCTAAGTTTAGCTCTTTATCTATTTCTAGGTAAACAGATTTAGCAATGAGCAGACCCACAGCTCCTGCTAGGGCTGCTGCTCCGTCACTGTTTTTAGAGAGTCCATAGGCAATCCCTACGGCAAAGAGCATGTCTAGGTTTGAGAAAATAGCCTCTCCAGCTACTTTCATAATATTGGCGATTTGTCCATCTATGAAGGGAATATCTCCAAAACCTAAACGAAGTAAAATCGCTGCAATGGGTAACACAGCAATGGGGGTCATGAGGGCTTTACCGATTTTTTGGAAGAAGTTAAACATATAGAAAACCTTAAGAAGTATTTTAAAAAAATATTTTTTAAGATTTTAGCATATTTTGAAAGAAAGCTTCTCCTAAAAAGGAGAAGTAGAGAAAGATTTAAAAGTTGTATCCTAATCTTACAATGGTTTTAGTATCTGTTTTCTTAAAGCCTACTGGTGGTAAGTTGTCATAATTTACTTCAGCTTCTAGGGTTAGGCTCAGATTTTGGGCAACGGCAACATTGACACCTACTGCACTTAAAACTTCATAATCATGACGCATGTCATCATAGTTTTCCATCGCACCTGCTTTAAAGTAAAACTTTGAAACCTTATTGAGTTGATTGTGGTACTCTACATATTGGTTTAATGCACCAAATTCATCTGTTGCTTGTGCGTTGGCATAGTTTAAAATATTGTAAGATGTACCGAGTTTAAACAGAAGGCTCTGTGTTGCATCTTTATATAACTCTTTACCTAATCCAATACCAATGGCTGTTTTAGAATCATAGTTTTTAAAGTCTGGATTGTTTAGCCAATTGACACCCATGTAGCCCAACCAACCATTAGCAATAATTTGTTCTAATCCTAAGTTCGCAGTAAACTCTTGATCACTTTTAACTGAATTATTTTCTGTAAAAAAAGCAGAAGTATCAAATCCTACTTTTAACTCTTGGTTATCATAACCACTGGTAATGAATGAAGCATCATATTTACCGTTGGCATTGAGGGTTTCTGTATTACCTGAAGTTGTCGAAAATCCAAGATTGAAACTCTGTTTTAGCTCTTTTTGTGCTTCGATAGTGCTTTTATTTGAATATTTTGCTTCTACATCGCTAATGGTGTCTATATCTGCTTGGGCAAGTGTCGCCACACTTAAGAGTGCTATAATTGAATATGTTATTTTTTTCATTGTTAATTCCTTAATATTATTAAACAAGTTTTAACTTGTTTGGAATAATAGATAGGAATTGTGGATTAACCGTGTAATTTAATATTAATATTATTTTTTAAACTAGGTATAATCTTAGGTGATATAGAGAGATTTAAATAGCCTATATTAATTAATTCAGATGATATTTTTTCTAATCCTGCGAGTTCTCCACAGATACTAATGGGTTTGTCTGTATTGGCTTTAATATATTTTAATGTTTCCATTAAAATAGGGGAGCTTAAATCGACACTTAGTGTAGGGTGCGTTCGCTCAATGGCAAAGAGGTATTGGGTTAAATCGTTTGAGCCAATGGAGTAAAAATCGACAAGATTATTAAACTCTTTGAGGGCAAAGATAACAGAGGGAACTTCTAGCATAATGCCAAATTGTATGTTAGATATGTCTAAGTTATGCTCTTTGGCTACAGCTTGGGCAATGTTTTTGGCTTGGCTGAACTCTTGTGTTGTGCTGACCATTGGGAACATGATTTTGATGGTTTTATTATTTGTATGGCTGTTCTTAACGGCTTGAAATATGGCTAAGAGTTGCTCTTTAAATAGGTTTAGCTCTTGCAAGGAGAAGCGTATGCCCCTTATGCCTAAAAATGGATTATCTTCTTTTGTCATCTTGATGTAGGGTAAAGATTTGTCTCCTCCTATGTCTAGGGTTCTAATCGTCACTTCATCAAAGAGTTCAAAAACCTCTTCATAGGCTTGGGTTTGCTCTTCTATGCTAGGCTTTTTTTCTGTAAATAAAAATTCTGTCCTAAAAAGTCCAATACCATCAGCTCCCTGCTCTTGTGCTTCTTTTGCTGTTGTTGGATTGGTAATATTGGCTAAGATTTTAATGGCTTTGTTCTCTTTAGTCATTAATTTCTCAAAACGTTTCTCATAGGCTTGATTTTGCTCTGTTTTGAGTTTTTCTATTTTAGCGTAAGCTTTTTCTAAATCATGTGGCGTAGGAGAAGCAATAAATTGAGCAGAAGAGGCATCTAAAAGTGAGAGCGTGTTTTGATTTGTTATGTTTATTGTCTTATTGGCAATGATGCTTGGTATTTGAAATGAACGTAATAAAATAGCCACATGAGAGCTGGTTGAACCACTACTTAAAATGACACCTTTTATAGAGAGTTTACTTAAGGCTTCTACTTCACTAGGAAGTAGCTCCTCTTTGCCAATTAAAAGAATATAGTCTTGATTATCAGGTAAGCGAAATTTTGTCTCTACTCCCATGTGTGATTCAATACGTTTTTTAAGGTCTTGGTAATCAAGCATTCGAGATTCAAATCTACCTCCACGAAGTTCTTCTATGGCTTGGTCAATGTTATGAAACTCTTTTTGAAAAACATCAGAATCAAGTAGGGCTTGATGGGCTAAAAAAATTTCTGCCTCTTTTTTATCTTTATGTGCTTCATATAGCTTTTGTAAATCTTTGGCTGTTTGGCTTAATGCCTCTTGTAAGTTTATGGCATTATTATTAATAATGCGTTCTTTAAAGTAAGTAATAGTCTTAGCAACGGCAACGCCTTTAGAGATAACACTCCCTTTGATAGCTTGGGCTTCATAGAATTCTTTTTCATCTTCTAGTTGCTTTTTAATATTATCTTCATTGTCTTCTTGCATCAATTTTTTAAAAAAGAGTGTAAGTTCTTCACTGGCTTTTTGGGCATCTTCTCCTTGAACTTTTAGAACAAAAGTATCTTCTTTTTCTAAAGATAAAGCCAAAATGTTAGGAACTTGTGTTGCTGAGGTCTCTTTGTTATTGGCAAGTAGGCTAATACTTGCTTTATATTTTTTAACTTCATTGACAAACTTAGCAATGGGACGCAGGTGAAAACCATTTGATGAGGTAATAGTAAGGGGTGTTGTGATGACTTCTTGTTTGTTAAATAATTTTTTTAAAAAGTTTTTCATTATAAATTATGCCTAATATTTTTTAGACATAATCTTAACATAAATTAAAACCTCTTTGTATAAACATGACAATAAGGGGTAGAATTTCTTAACTTATAATAGTTTTGATGCTCCTCTTCTGCTTTATAGAACGTATGCTCATTGGCATCTTTTATCATTGTGGCAATCTGCATACCTTTGTCTTCTAATTGATTGATTAAAATCTGTACGGTATCTTCCTCTTCTACATTGTTAGTAAATACAGCTGAAAGATACTGGGGACCAATATCTGGACCTTGCCCGTTCATCTGTTCAGGGTTATGGGTTTCAAAAAAGAGTTTACATAGACTTTCAAAAGAGATAACATCTGGGTCATAAGTCACCTCTACTGTCTCTAAGTGACCTGTCTGCTTACCACAAACTTCTCTGTAACTTGGGTCTTCTACATGTCCACCCATGTAGCCAGAGTCAGCATTAAAGACACCCTCTTGTTGGTCAAACCAATACTCTGTTCCCCAAAAACATCCAGAAGCAAAGTAAGCTTTTTTATATTGGCTATTATTGTCGATAGACTCAAAGTTTAGCGAAATAGAATTAACACAGTGCCGTGTACTTTTAGGGGTGAGTTGTTCACCTCTAAAAACATGTCCTAAATGTCCTTCACAAGTGGCACATACAATCTCTACGCGTCGTCCATCGGCATCAGGAATTTCTTTAACAGCATGCATAATAGTATCATCAAAACTTGGCCAACCCGAACCTGAATCAAATTTATCATTTGAGTTAAAGAGTGGGGTATTACACTTTTTACAATGGTAAGTTCCTGCTTCATAGAACTTATCATACTTACCACTAAAAGGCATCTCTGTCCCTTTGTTTTCTATCACGCGTACCTCTTCAGCTGTTAAATTGTTAAATTTCATATTTACTTCCTAGAAATGTTTTATAATTGGGTTTTTATAACATCATTAATGAAAAATTAGCTATAAAAATTAAAGCTTTAGAGTAATTTTTTGCTTTTAAAGCCAAATAGTTACAAAGAATACACGATTGTGATATAATATTATTTTAAAAGAGTTAAGGAATATAAATTTATGAATCAAAGAACTATTAGTCAAGTAGTCGAAGTTATTGGTATTGGTTTACATAAAGGTGAACCTATTAAGTTACGCCTTGAACCTTTAGGTGTCAATGCAGGAATTGTTTTTTATAGAGAAGATTTAGCATTGACTATTCCTCTCTCTCCTTCATCTGTGGTCGATACACAGATGGCTACGGTTATTGGTAATGAGAAAGGAACTATTTCAACTATTGAGCATTTTCTTTCAGCTGTTTATGCCTACGGTATTGACAACATGCGTGTGGTAGTAGATGGTAATGAGATGCCAATTATGGACGGCTCTGCTGCTTCATTTTGTCTGCTTTTAGATGAAGCAGGTATTCAAGAACAAGATGCTTCTAAAAAGATTATGTGTATTAAAAAAACAGTTGAAGTACGAGATGGAGATAAATTTGTAAGAGTTGAACCAAGTAATCGTGCGACGTTTGATTTTGCCATAGATTTTGAACATCCTGTTATTGGTCAGCAGTCGCAAGCCTACTCTTTTGGAACAAAACCTTTTATAGAAGAGATTGCACGAGCAAGAACTTTTGGTTTTGCTCGTGACATTCAGTATTTACAGAGTATCAATTTAGCTTTGGGTGCAAGTTTGAACAATGCCATTGGACTTGATGATGAAAAAGTATTAAACCCAGAAGGCTTAAGATTTGACAATGAGTTTGCTCGACATAAAATTTTAGATGCTATGGGTGACATGATGGTGACAGGTCACAATATCTTAGGGGCATACAGCTCTTTTGCAGGAAGTCATAAACTCAACCACGAATTAACAGTAGCCCTTTTAGCTGATAGTGCAAATTATGAAATGGTCTCACTTTCAAAAGTACAAAGTCGGGAGTTTGTAAAAAGTTTTGCCTAGTAAATACGAAATCCTTATTATCTCTATTGCTTCACCCCTACTAATCGGGGTTTATGAGAACAGTAAACTCATAGAAACGGTTGAAAGTTCGGGGAAAAGCTCTGAAGTTTTATTGAAAATTTTAACAGAGTTGTCTGCTAAATATGACTATCAACGTCTTATCTATACCTCAGGGCCGGGTTCATATATGGCGATTAAATTAAGCTATATTACCTTACGCTCTTTAGAAATTTTAAAAGAGATACCTTTTGATGCGTGTGAAGCTTTTGAACTAAATGAAAATAAACCCATAAAAGCTATGGGAAAGTTATACTTTATCAAAGAAAAAAACACTATAATAACAAAAAAATTTGATGAGGTGTTAGAGCAACGGTTTGCATTACCTTCCATGTTGAGTGAAGTGACTCTTTTAGACAATAATAAACCGTTGTATATTCTTCCTGCCGTGTAATTTTTATTACAACATCGACAAAGGAAGTACTTTGTTTGTTTCTGTACCAGCGACATCAGCCAATCTTGGACCAGGTTTTGACACACTTGGTTTAGCCATTAATTTTCGTAATGAAATTATTATTAAACCTTCACGATTTTTTTCAGTCTCTACTCGTGGAGAGGGAGCTGAAAATCCTCATATCCGTAAAAATATTCTTTTTATGAATATCTTCAATAAACAATTTGCAAAGATTAAAGGCTATAAAGAGGGTGATAGAAGAGAAAATTTTTGTTTTGAGTTTACCAATCGCATTCCTATTTCTCGTGGATTAGGTTCCTCTTCAGCTGTTATTACTGCTGCCCTTACTTCAGCTTATGTCGCCGCTGGAGAACGTTACAATAAACGTAAACTTTTAAATTTGGCATTAGAGTATGAACCTCACCCTGATAACATTACACCTGCTGTTATGGGTGGGTTTAATGTCGCTTGCGTGGAAGATAAAAAAGTCTATTCTAAAAAACGTAAAGTACCTGAATATTTACGTGCTGTTTTAGTCATTCCCAACAAAACAATCTCTACGGCAAAGTCACGAAATGTTTTACCTGATTTATACCGAACGGAAGAGATGGTTTATTCCCTTTCACGTTCTTCTTTTATGACATCTCTTTTTATGACAGAGTCTTGGGATTTACTCAAAATTGCTTCAAAAGATATGATTCACCAAACAAGAAGAATGAAACAATTACCCGATTTGTTTGAAGTACAAAAAATAGCATTGGCAAATGGGGCATTAATGAGTACCCTTTCAGGTTCAGGTTCTACGTTCTTTTCGCTGTGTTATGCTGATGATGCAAGCAAGATTCACCAAGCTTTGGCGAAAAAATTCCCTAAATTTAGAGTCTTTACGAAAACTCTTGACAATTACGGTGTAACTTCAAAGAGTTAATAACAAAAGTTAGGTATAATTATGCGAAAAAATGAACCAGTACGCATGTGTATAACATGTAGAGAACGGGAACTACAACAAAAACTACTTCGCCTACAAGAGAAAAACAGTAACATTTTTCCTTATTCGGGACAGGGTCGGAGTTTTTATATTTGTAACAGTTGTCGTGAAAACGAAAAAAAAGTAAAAGGTTTAATGAAACGTTTTCGGCTCTCTAGTGAAGATAGTGAACAGTTTGTTAAGTATTTAAAGGAGTTAGATAAGAATGGATAGAGTTAAAATCCAAGAGATTGCAGTTGAAGCAGGTGCATCAAATGCAGTACTTATTGAGAAAGCTAAAGAGTTAGGTTACGATGTAAAAGTGGCAAGTAGTTCAGTAACAATTGAACAAGCTGGTATTTTAGTAGATTATGCAATTAATGGTATTAAGCCAAAATCAGAGAAACCTAAGCCTAAAGTAGTTAAGAAAGTAGATGTTGTTAAAGAAGTGAAAACTGAAGAGATAACAAAAGAAATTCTTGAAACAAAAACAGAAGAAAAAGTTGAAGCTCCTGTTGAGAAGAAAGCTGAAAAGAAAGAGAAAGTTACCGCTCCAAAAAGAAAAAGAAAAATAGGTTCAATTACAGCTACTCCTAAAAAGAAAAAAGTAGAAGTTGTTGAAGAAGCTCCAAAAGAAGAAGCAGTCATAGAAGAAAAAGTTGAAACAACTGAAGCTGTTGTTGCCTCTGATACTGAAGTGGCAGAAGTTGAAACAGAAGAAAAAGTCGTTGAATCATCAATAACAGAAGAAGATACTACTAAAGAAACTACTACAGAAGAAGCTTCAAAAGAAGAAGAACCAGTAGTTGAAAAGCCAAAAGCAAGACGTAAACGTATTGGTATTACGGTTGTTAAAAAAGCAGACAGAGATAAACCTAGAATTAGAATTGTAGATGAACGTTTACCTGTGGTTAATGACAAAAGTAATAAACCAAAAGGTATGCCTACTCCTCCTTCTAAAAAGAAGATTAAAAAAGTGGCAATAGCTAAAGAGTCTGGTGAAAAATTAGACTTTATGTCAAATTCTAGTTTTGGTGGGTACAATCGTAATCAAGTAACTGAAGTAGAAGAAGAGCCAGAAATCTTAATGCTTGATTTCTCTGACAAAAATATCTATGAAGATATGATGCGTCAAGAAGCCAAACGAAAAGAAGAGGCTAAAAAAAGAGCAGCAGCTGGTGGTGTGCAACAAAACCGTGGACGAACAGGTGGACAACGTAGAAGACCATCTGGACTTAGACGTGGTGGAAAACGTAAAAAATACATCAAAGAAGAGAATACAGGAACCATTACCTCTATTCAAATTCCAGAAAATGTAAGGGTTTATGAATTTGCTGAAAAAGTTGGTCGTTCAACGGGTGAAGTAATTAAAGTTCTTTTTGCCTTGGGAACCATGTTTACACAAAATGACTTTTTAGATAAAGATTCTATTGAAATTTTGGCTGATGAGTTTGAAGTAGAAGTACATACTATTGATCCATTAGACGCACTTGATTATGTTAAAGTATATGATGGGATTGAAAATGAAAATCCAACTGAACGTGCACCGATTATTACTATTATGGGTCACGTCGATCATGGTAAAACTTCACTTCTTGACAGAATTCGTCAAACAAAAGTAGCTGACAAAGAAGCTGGTGGAATTACGCAACATGTTGGTGCTTATCAAGTAACTAAGAACGGTAAAAAGATCTCGTTTATTGATACTCCTGGTCACGCAGCCTTTACGGAGATGCGTTCACGTGGAGCTCAAGCGACTGATATTGTTATTATTGTTGTTGCTGCTGATGATGGGGTTAAACAACAGACTAAAGAAGCTGTTTCTCATGCTAAAGCTGCTGGTGTTCCTATTGTCGTTGCCATCAATAAAATGGACAAAGAAGCAGCCAATCCAGAATTGGTAAAAGGTCAATTGGCTGAACTTGAAATCACACCTGTTGAGTGGGGTGGTGAGCATGAATTTGTTCCTGTTTCTGCCCATTCTGGTGAAGGGATTGATGAGCTTCTTGAGACTTTACTTCTTACAGCAGAAGTACTTGAACTTGAAGCTGATGCGACTAGAAATGCCAAAGCAATTGTGGTTGAGTCTTCTTTAGAAAAAGGTTTTGGTGCTACGGCAAATGTTATTGTACATAATGGTACACTTAATGTGGGTGACCCTTTTGTGGTAGGAACAACTTTTGGTAAAGTTAAGACCATGATTTTAGATGATGGAACAAGAACTAAGTCCATTGAACCAGCTACTCCAGCAGCCATTGTAGGACTCTCTGAAGTACCAATGGCAGGTGATGTTTTAGTGGTAATGGATTCAGAAAAAGAAGCCAGAGAATTAGCCGATAAAAGAGCTGAATACGCAAGAATTAAAGAGCTATCTAAGAGTACAAAAGTTTCTCTTGATAACCTTTCTGAAATTATTGCAGAGGGTAATCTTAAGTCCTTACCAGTGATTATTAAAACGGATGTTCAAGGTTCTCTTGAAGCGATTAAAGGAACATTGGCTGACCTTAAAAATGAAGAGGTTAAAGTAAACGTTATTCACGAAGGTGTGGGTGGGGTTACTGAATCAGATGTTCAATTAGCTGATGCTTCAGAACACTCTATTATTTTAGGATTTAACGTTAGACCAACAGGAGCTGTTAAGAAAAAAGCCAAAGAGTTGGGTGTTGAGATTAAAACTTACTCAATTATCTATGAGCTTCTTGATGACATTAAAGCACTTCTTGGTGGTATGATGAGTCCTACAATCTCTGAAGAGGTAACAGGTCAAGCTGAAGTACGTGAAACATTTACTGTGGCTAAAGTTGGAACAATCGCAGGTTGTAAAGTATCTGATGGTGTTATTGTGAGAAATGCAGGAGCAAGACTCATTCGTGATGGTGTTGTTATTTATACCACAACCATTTCATCGCTTAAACGATTTAACGATGATGCTAAAGAAGTTAAGAATGGTTTCGAGTGTGGTATCATGCTTCATAACTACAACGACATTAAAGATGGCGATGTAATTGAAACTTTCAAAATGGTAGAAGAGAAAGTAAAACTGGACTAAGCATATATGAGAGAAGAAGAGATAAAAAGAAAAAGAACGGAGTCACGCTTAGTTGAGTTACTCCCCGAAGCTTTTGCAGGAATGAATGATAATCGTATCAACTCTTTGTCTGTAACAGCTGTTGTTTGTTCTCGTGGACGCTATGATGCGAAAGTCTATTTAGATAAATCATACTTAACTGAAAAAGAACAAAATGAAGCTTTAAAACAACTAAGAGCTGTAACAGGCTACCTTTCAACCTATGTTCGAGAGAGTGAGGGGTGGTACAAAGCTCCTAAGTTTACCTTTGAATTTGACGCTCAATTAGAACAAATCTCAAAGATTGATGCACTCTTTAAAGAGATAGCTAAACGTCACGATAAGAATAAAGAGGATAAATCAGATGAATCTTAATGAACAGATAGAAAAAATAGTTAAGGCAAATGGTGCATCTTTTTATGGAACTGAAACAGCCCAAGAAGATAGCCATACTATTTTTAGAGTTTACATTACCAAAGAAGGTGGGGTAAAACTTGACCTTTGTGCCGAGATTTCACATGAACTTTCTGTCTTTTTTGATGTTAATCCTCCCATGCATGGAGCATACTTTTTAGAAGTAAGTTCACCAGGAATTGAGCGTAAGCTTGAAAACCCTACGCACTTTATGTCAGCTGTCAATGAACGTGTAAAGTTCAAGATTAATGGTGGTGACAAAGAGAAAGGCTTAATAAAATCAGCCGATGAAAAAGGCTTTAGCATAGAAAAAAAAGGTGAAGAGGTACGATTTGAGTACTGTAACATCTCAAAAGCTAAAACCTATTTTGAATGGAATAAATCAAAATAATTGTTACGTTTTATAACGTAACAAAATCTACTAATGCAATCTCTTGACACCCTTTTTTAAAGAGTTTTCGTGCTTTAGCATCTTCTTCAGCCAGTTCAATTAAATCAGCAAAATCTTTTTTATCAGCTTCAAACTCATAGAGTTCCTTTTGACTTTTTAGGACGATATGCGATGAATTATCATCGCTAGTAATATCTAAATTACGCAATCCTTTAGCAAATTCACTTTTAAGTAATTTAACAATTTTTTCATTTTGCAATATCTCATTTAAAGAAATCTCTTTATGTATGTCATTTTCACAAACAAGTTGATAGGTCACGTTTAGTTTTCCTTGCATTGGTTTTTCCTTGGGGCTTAGTATTTTTTAGTATAGCATATAAGTAAAATTTTATCTTAAAATATGTCAAATTGTAATGTTTTGTGATATAATCTATTTACCTCAATATCTAAATTTAGGATTATCATGACCTCTAAGCAACTCTACATGCACCAAGCCCTAAAAAAAGCGTGGCAATACCAACTACGAACCTATCCAAACCCAGCAGTAGGGTGTTTAATTCTTTACAGAAATGAGATAGTTGCTCTTGAAGCACATCAAAAAGCAGGGACATCTCATGCCGAGGTATTGGCTCTTTTAAAAGCTTATGAAAGCATGAGTCAAAAAAAGATAGATTTTGATAGATTTGATGCCCAAAAGGCGCATGCTTTTTTATTGAGTTTAGAAAAGAATTTTTTTCGTGAGTGTGTAATTTATGTAACGCTTGAACCCTGTTCTCATGTCGGTAAAACACCCTCTTGTGCCTCTTTGGTGGTTCAGTTGAAACCTAAAAAAGTTATTATTGCAACACTTGACCCAATTGCAGGGCATGATGGAGGGGTGAAACGACTTGAAGAGCAGGGCATAGAGCTTGAAGTGGGGGTTTGTCAAAAAGAGGCACTTGAACTTTTAGAGCCATTTCTTATTTGGCAAAAAAGAGCCTTTGTGTTGTTTAAAATAGCCCAAACTTCTAATGGCAAGATTGGTGGGGGGTATTTAAGTTCTCCAGCGTCATTAAAACATGTACATCAACTTCGTGCTGTTTGTACAACTATGGTAATTGGAGGCAATACGGTAAGAGTAGATAGACCTACTTTGGATTGTCGTTTTACCGAAGATAATGCACCTCATATCATTATCTACTCCAAAAAAGATGATTTTGACAGAAGCATACCTCTTTTTGATGTTCCCAATAGAGAAGTCCAGATTTTAGATAAATTGGATTTTGCTCAACCATCGTTTGTATTGGTTGAAGGAGGAGAGGGTATGATAAATGCTTTAAAAGATAAGATTGATTGGTTACTTCAATATCAAACACCTAAACTCTCAGGGCATGATTCATCTTATGATATTGAATTAAATTTGAAGTTTTTATTTCAAGAGAAAAAAGAGATAGATTTATTGTTGTGGTCTAAAGCACTTAAATAGATGTTCTGCTATAATAACTTAAATAATTTATGGAGCGAAATCCTTTGGAAAATCAAATAGATAAAAAAGAAAAACAAGACAAAATAGTAGGTATGTTTGATGACATTGCCTCAACTTATGACCTAACCAATAGAGTTTTGAGCATGGGCATTGACATTAAATGGCGACGCACAGCTTGTGATAAAGCTTATGATATTTTAGATACCAAAGAACTCACACAAATTACAGATGTGGCATGTGGTACAGGGGACTTACTGCTCTTTTGGAAAGAGTATGCTCAAAAAAAAGGCGTGAGTGTTCAAAATTATGTGGGTGTTGATCCTTCAGTAGGCATGTTAGACGTAGCCCGTAAAAAGATTGATTTTGCAGAATTTAAAGAGGGAAAAGCCCAAGAATTACCCGTTGAAGATGCTTCAACAGAACTCATCTCTATCTCTTATGGTATTCGTAATGTGGTAGATAGAGTTGAAGCTTTACAAGAGTTTTATCGGGCATTAAAACCAAATGGTATTGTAGTCATTTTAGAATTTACTAAGCAAGAACGTCAAGGTTTTTTTGATAAAGTGGTAGATTTTGGCATGAAAAAAGTACTACCAAAAGTAGGAGGGCTTATCTCTAAAAATTATGCTGCCTATAAGTATCTTCCCGATTCCATAGAGGATTTTTTAACGACAGAGATGTTAAGTAAAGAGCTAGAAGAAGCAGGATTTGAGATGAAATATACCAAGTCGTTCACCATGGGAATTTCAACACTTTTAATTGCTCAAAAAGTA